>JAEZDB010000446.1 GCA_023429855.1 Actinomycetes bacterium | reverse complement strand
GCCTGAGCACGCGCGGGTCGATCTCGGCCGGGCGGCCGAAGACCTGCAGGGGCTCTGCTGCGCTCGCCGGGTCAGCGGGCACGTAGAGCGGCGGATCGGTGGCGCGACGGCCTCCCGGAACGCCGCGGCGGCGTTCCTTGTCTTCGCGCACCCGCCAAAGGGCCACGTGGCGGAGCACCTCGCCGTCGGCGGCGTCGGTGGGGTGGGTCGCGACGCCGACTCCGGCGGCGACGTGGCCGCTGGCGTCGCTGAGCTTCGCGATCCCGACGCGCAAGGCGTTGGCGATCGGCTCGGCCGCCTCGCGTGTGGTGTCGGGCACGAGCACGCAGAAGTGGTCGCCGCCGCGGCGGACCACGGTCGCTCCCTGCGGCACGACCTCGGTGATCGCCGCGCCGACGCGGCGCAGCAGGGCATCCGCGGCACCGGCGCCATGGACTTCGTCGACCTGCGAGAAATCGTCGAGGTCGATCGCGAGCAGACTGAACGGCCGGCGGGTGCGGCCGGCGCGGCGCAGCTCGTGCTCGAGCTGCTCGGCGTAGAAGCGGCGGTTGCCCAGCCCGGTCACGGGGTCCAGGCGGACGAGCGCGTCGAGCTCGGCGCACTGCGCGTCGGCCGACTCCATGTGCATCACGTCGGCAATGCCGACCGACCAGATCACTACGGCGGTGAGCAGCAGCGAGAGGCCAAGCGGCACGTTGACGAGACCGGCGGCGAAGCAGGCGGCGATGCCGACGGTCGCGATCCCGTAGTGGATGGCGATGGCGCGGCGCTCGACCAGCCGGACTGCCGTGAGGGGGCCGACGAACGCGAGCGGTCCGAGCACGCCCGCGGCGAGGTCGGGAGCGACGATCACGTAGAGCAGGCAGGCCACGTACGGCGTGGCCACGACGACTTGGTTGAGCCAGGCGTCCATCCGCGGCGGTTCGCGCACGAGGATGGTCACGGTGACGAGCCCGAGCGCGAGGCAGAACGCGATGCCGTCGTAGCCCGGCCAGCTGAAGAGGATGAACGAGCTGGCGATGAGCGCCGTGTAGAGCACGTACATCGCGCCCGTCACCAGCCACACCGTGGGGTTCACGGCGATCGCGGCGCGCGACACCTGGGTGAACCCGCCAAGGGTGTTGTCGAGGCGGGGCTCGGTCGTCTCCGACTCGAGCACGGGCGCGGGGACGACGGTCGGCTCCCAGAGGTCGGGCAGTTCACGCGCGGCGCGCGCTTCGTACTTCTCGAGGCCAAGGCGCGTGTCGGCGATCTCCAGGAGCATCTGCACGTCGCGCGTGTCGGACGGGTAGACGGCCATGCCGATCCCGGTCGTCACGTCCGGGCCGTCGTCGGCCGCAGCGGCTACCGCGACGCGAAGGTCGTCGAGCAGCGTGTCCGCAATCTCCCAGGACGTCTCCGGCAGGATGACGCAGAACTCGTCGCCGCCGGTCCGGACGACAGTGTCGCGTTGACCGACCGCCTCTTCGATGGCCGTGGCGACGCGCTGCAGCAGCCGGTCGCCGGCGTCGCGACCGAGCGCGGCGTTGTACTCCTTGAAGCCGTTGAGATCCATGGCGAGGATCGCCAGCGACCTGCCGGTGCGGTCGTGGCGTTCGACCTCGTAGGCGAGCCGCTCGTCGAGGTGGCGCTGGTTCCCGACGCCCGTGAGCGGGTCACGCCGGACGAGCCGCTGCAGCTCGCTGCCCTGCGCCTCGGCCGCCTCGAGCACAAGCGCGGTGACGATCCCGATCACGATGGTCGTCGGAATCATCGACAGCAGCGCGATCGTCGTGGCCTGGTCGATCTGCGCGAAGGCCAGCGGCAGCGAAAGAATCGCGCCCCCGGCCGCGAGGTGCAACGCCAGATCGCGGCGTGAGCTGAGCCGGCTCGCGGCAAAGGTGCCGCCGAACGCCGCCGCGGCCACCGGGACGACGCCGTGCGGCGCGAACGCGAAGATCCCGATCGTGGTGCAGACGGGCGGCGTAAGGATCGTCACGTGGTTGCGCAGCGACCCCATCTTCGGCGGCCCCATCAGCTGCGCGCCGGCGGCGACGATCGCGAGCTGCACCGCGAACGCCCAGAGGTAGGTCTGGTTGAAGCTCGATGGCCAGAGCACAGGAATCACGGCCGTCGACACCGCGACGATCGCGAACACCGCGACGAACGTCAGCCAGACCCAGGAGTTGAGGGCGAGGTCCTGCCGCCAGATGCGGCCGGTCGGTTCAAGTGGGGGAAGGGGCACGGGATCGGGTGGGGGAGCGGCGGAGAGGGCGCCGCGCCGGCCATCTCGCGGGGGACGAGAAGCGGGCTTACCCAGCCGATCGACGGTTGGTGAGGAAAGCTGTATTTCGCCTGGACGGGTGGCCCCGCTGAACAGCCGTTCAGGTTTGATTCCGGATAGCGGACAACAGCGTCCGCTGCACGCCGGCTTAGCTCCGCTGTGCTGCCTTGGCTCGCTCACGGGCCAGCGCTGCCGCCTCGATGAACGCGCCGAGCATCGCGTCGACCAGCTCGGGCGTGGCGGCGATCAGCGGCAGGTCGGCTTCGACCCACACCGCCCCGCCGTCGGCGTGGGTGAACTTCGCGAAGGCCCGCTTGCGGTGGTCGTGGAGCAGCTCGTGCGGATCGACCTGGCCATGCCCGCAAGCCTGCGCCTGCGCCCGCAGGAAGCCGTCCTGCACGCTGATCCCCACGTCGAGCGGCCACCCGGCGACGTCGAGCTGGATCCCGCGGTGGTCTGCCGCGAGCACACGCGCCTCGATTCCGGACTCAGCGAGGACAGCGTCGAGCACGAGCATCGCTTGAGCGGCCTCTGCAGGGAGTCCTTTGCCAGGGGTCGTGCGGAAACGAGTGCGCATGGTGCTAGGATCATCGCAATCGACGGCGTTCTCGAGGAATCGAGAACGTCCGCGCTGCGGGCCCGAGAGCCCGCTTTTTTTATGGCCGAAGGCCATGTCCGATGCCTACCATGACTGTCCTTGAAGAGATCGAAGCCCTCCTCACGCCGGCCCTGCCCGACGTCGAAGTGCTGCGCGTCGATCCCGTCGGGAAGGACACCTTGCGGATTTACATCGACACGCCAGGCGGCGTGACGCTCGATGTCTGCACGCAGGTGACCCATGCGCTGGGCCCGGTGCGCGAACGCTACGCCGTCGAGGTCAGTTCGCCCGGAATCAAGCGGCCGCTCACGCGCGCCGCCCACTTCGAGCGATTCGTCGGGCGCAGCGCCAAGCTCACGCTTCGCGCACCCAAGAGCGACCGGATCACCTGGCGCGGCGAGATCGTCGCGGCAGATGACGCGGCCGTCACGCTCGGCACCGACCAGGGCATGCTCGTCCTCGAGTACGCCGAGATCAAGCAAGCGAACCTGACGGGGGACGACCTCTGATGCGCCTCCGCAGCGACGCCGAACATAGGGAGGACGAGCGGTGAGCCGCGAGATCCTTGATGCGATGACCGTCCTGGCGACCGAAAAGGGCATCAGCCCTGAGGTCCTGATGGAGGCCTTGGAGGACGCGCTCCTCTCGGCTTACCGCAAGCAGCCAGGCGCCGCAAAGTACGCCCGCGTCGAACTCGACCGTGATTCGGCCGACTTCCGCGTCTACGAGCTGCTGATCCCGGACGACCTCGAGCAGGATCTCCTGATCGAGCACGACATCGAGGAAGGCTCGATCGACCCGGAGACGGGCGAAGTCGTGATCCTCCCGGACCCCGAGCTCGACTGGGACAAGGTCGAGGAGCACCGCGACCGCATCGACGAGCAGGACGTCACCCCGTCTGGCTTCGGCCGCATCGCCGCGATGACCGCCAAGCAGGTCATCCTGCACCGCGTTCGCGAGGCCGAGCGCGAGCTGGTCCTCGACGAGTTCCGCGACCGCGTCGGCGAGCTCATCACCGGCATCGTCCAGCAGAAGGACTCCCGCTACACGCTCGTGCAGCTGCGCGACCGCGTCGAGGCGCTGCTCCCCAAGGGCGAGCAGGTCTGGGGCGAGACCTACCAGCACAACCAGCGCATCAAGGCCGTCATCAAGGAGGTCGAGGCCTCCCCGAAGGGTCCCTCGATCATCGTGTCGCGCCGCGATCCTGAGATGATCCGCCAGCTCTTCGCGCTCGAGGTGCCGGAGATCGCCGACGGCCTCGTCGAGATCACCGACGTCGCTCGTGAGCCCGGCTACCGCGCGAAGATCGCGGTCGTCTCGCACGCCGACGGCGTCGACCCGGTCGGCGCGTGCGTCGGCCCGCGCGGCTCCCGCGTGCGCATGGTCGTCTCTGAGCTGCGCGGCGAGAAGATCGACATCATCCCCTTCAACGACGAGCCCGCGCGGTTCGTCGCCAAGGCCCTGAGCCCGGCGCGCGTGCGTGAGGTCCTCGTCGACGACGAGAACCGCCAGGCCACCGTGATCGTGCCCGACGACCAGCTCGCGCTGGCCATCGGCCGCGAAGGCCAGAACGCCCGCCTGGCCGCCCGCCTCACCGGCTGGCGGATCGACATCCGCTCTGAGACCGAGTTCGTGGAGCAGGACGACGAGGAAGGCGGCTCGGAGGGCCACGAGGAGCACACCGGCATGTGCGCCGCGATCCTCGGCAACGGCCGCCGCTGCCCGAACGACTCGCTGCCCGGCCTGCGCTACTGCGGGCTCAAGGCCCACCAGGCGCTTTCGCGCGTCTCGACCGACCTCGTCGCCGCGCTGGCGTCGCTGTCGATCGAAGAGGTCGAGGCGCTCGCCGACCCGACGGTCGACGACGACGCGGTCGCCGACGCGATCGCTGCCGTTGAGGCCGAGGCTGAGGATCTCGAAGCCGAGCTCGCCGCGCAGGCCGAAGCCGACGCCGCTGCGGCCGCCGAAGCCGAGGCCGAGGGCGAAGAGTCCGACGAAGAAGCGGCCGCCGAGGAGCTCCTCGAGGAGGTCACCGGCGACGAAGACGACGCCGCTGAAGCGGTCCTCGAAGACGTCGCCGTCGACGAAGAAGAAGCCGCCGAAGTCGACGCCGAGGCCTCCGAGCCCGCCGTCGACGCTGAGGAAGCCCAGTAAGCCCTGGACCTGTCCGCCGCTGCATCGGTTGCGGGCAGACGTCGCCGAAATCGGCCTTGCTGCGCATCGCAGCGGTCGACGGCGTCGCCCGCACCGATCCCTCGTCCCGCCTTCCGGGACGAGGGGCCTACGCTTGTAGTGCGGGATGCCTTGAGCGCGCGAGCAACCGCCGCGCGCTCTCCCGCGCTTTTCGCGGGCCGGTCGTCCCTCCAGACGACCATCCGCTCAGCTGGACCTGATCGGCACCCCGCCCCTGGCGGGTCGCGCGCCGAGGGTCCACGCCTCACATCACACCGCTGCCCCGTTGCCGCTGCGCTGCCGAAGCGCCGAGCGGGGTAGACTGAAAGCAGAACATGGCGAAGAAACGCATTAAAGAGCTCGCTCGCGAGCACGACATGCCGGCCAAGGAGGTCATCGACCGCCTCGTGAGTGCCGGCCTTGAGGTCAAGGGCCCGGCCTCGGCCGTCGACGAGGACCAGGCTAAGCGCGCGCTTGCCGGCCTCCCGATCGAGCAGACCAAGCGCAAAGAGGTCAAGCGGCCCGCAGTGCAGCAGCGGATCGTCCGCCCGAGCGCGCAGCAGCGCGCCAGCGACGAAGCCGCGGCACGCGAAAAGGCCCGCAAAGAGGCGGCTGCGCGGCCGACGACGGGCGCTCGCCCGGCCGACCCGCGCCGCCCCGGACCCACCCGCTCTTCCGTCGCGGGCGACCGCGGCACCGGCCCTGGTG
>JAEZDB010000407.1 GCA_023429855.1 Actinomycetes bacterium | reverse complement strand
GGGTCGACCGGATCGACCGGATCGGCGGGCGGCGGCACCACGTCGGCGGCGCAGCCGTTGGCCTTGGCGCCCTTGACGCTGGGGCAGTCGTCGCTGAACTTGGTCACGCCGTCGCCGTCGGGGTCGTCGCTGAAGTTCACGACGTCGTCGGCGACGGTGCGCGACAGGCCCGCGAAGAGACCGGCGGCGTCGGCGGCGGAGTCCTTGGCGGCCTGAAGGCTGGCCGCGGTACCGGTCGCATGCACGAGGCGCACGGTCTGGCTGGCTCCGATGAAGAACGAGTACTTCAGCGTGGCGTCGTCGTCCATGTCGCCGAAGTCGTCCTCCCAGCGCGGGCCGCCGTCCTCGGGCAGGACGGTCGGCTGGGCGATCGAGCTCTTCTGGCCCCACTGGTGCGTGGAGAACAGCGACGTGGACTGGTGCACGGTCCAGTGGTCATCCTCGTCGGCGCTGTCGTTGCCGCTCTCGGAGGTCTTGATCACCTGCGAGGCGAGCACTTCGAGGCCCACGTCGACGGTGACCATCTTGCCGGCACCCGGGTTTGTGATCGTGTCGAGCCAGCGCAGCTTGCCGCCGACCTGGGCCACCGAGCGGGAGACGGTGTAGCCGCCGAGGTTGCGCGTCGGCATCGACATTCCGGCCGTGCTCTGCGCGCAGAGGTTGCCGTCGAGCTGCGGGTAGGCGACGCCGCCAACCGCCAGGCGGCCGTGGTTCTGATCGCCGGCCGAACCGCTGTTGTGCAGGGCGCCTTGGAGCGAGCCGTCGTTCTGGACCTTCCAGCCTGCGGCATAGGTCTTGAAGCACGGCACGGCTGCTTCGGCGCTGGTGGCAGCGCCGAACGACAGGGCGCAGGCTGCGGTAGCGGCGAGGGCGACGGGGCCAGGGGTGCGGCGGATGGGGCTCATGACGGGGTCCGGTGGGGTCGGAAGGAGTGATGCGTCGCAGGAGTCGTTCCTGCGTTGACCTCACGTTCCCGCCGATCGCCGCCGGGGTCTGTCAGCCATGCCGCGCCCGCTGTGTAACGCAGGCGACAGAGGAGGCGCCGTCAGCGCGGCGGCACCCAGCCCGCGGGGTAGGCGCCCGCCGGCACGCCGCCGATCGTGTCGCGCGGGAAGAACCGTTCGGCGAGCGTGATCGCGGGGCGGTCCAGCAGCAGCGGATGCAGGTCTTCGACGCTCAGCAGCACGCGCAGCGTCGCGCCGATCTGCAGATCGGCGGCGTTGGGCTGGTCGCCGCCGAGCGTCCCGTCGGCGATCAGCTCGTCGATGTGATCGAGGAACCCGGGCAGCGCCTGCAGGTCGGCGTGGAGCTTGACGGCGTCGAGCCGGTGGTACTTCCATGTGCCGCGGATCATCCGGATCGCGTAGTCGGTGCCGGCGGCGTCCAGCGGCTCGGTCGAGCCGGCGAGCACACCGAGCGCCTCGGGGCGGAAGTGGAGCGCGCCCCATGGCAGGCGGCGCCCGAGGTCTTGGAACACCTCGTCGCCCCACGCCTCCGCTTCGCGGACTTGGTCGGCGATCTCTGCCGGGTACAGCGCCGGCTCGGGCTGGAGCGCCTCGATCCGCTCCAGGATCGCGCGCGACCCGTGCACCGGATCACCGTCGACCACGAGCCCGGGGACCGTCGTGTTGCCCTCGCCGTAGATCTCGGCCATCGCCTCCACGTGCTTGCCCATCGGCAGGTCGACGCGCTCGTAGTCGAGGCCCTTGAACCGCAGCGCCGCGCGCGCCGTCATGCAGGGATGCGACGGGGGCAGGACGTGGAGGACGAGCGTGGGGGCGGTCGGCATGGCGCGAGCCTACCCTCGACCGCCGCCCGGCCACATGGGACGATCCCGGGTGTGCCCGGCACACCCGTCGATGATCAGGCGCTCCGCGACCTCGCGCTGCTGCGCCGCGCGCGCGACCGGATGGACCGCGACTACGCCCAGCCGCTCGACGTCGAGGCGCTCGCGGCAGGCGCGCATATGTCGGCCGGGCACTTCAGCCGCCAGTTCAAGGCGGCCTACGGCGAGTCGCCCTACAGCTACCTCATGACCCGTCGGATCGAGCGCGCGATGGCTTTGCTGCGCCTGGGCGAAATGAACGTGACCGAGGCCTGCTTCGCCGTGGGCTGCTCGTCGCTCGGCACGTTCAGCACGCGGTTCACCGAGCTCGTCGGCATGACCCCGAGCGTCTACCGGCGCGAGGCAGCAGGCGCGACCGAGGGCATGCCGGCGTGCGTCGCGAAGCAAGTCACGCGACCGATCAGGAATCGAGAAGCGCCTGCGAAGGAGCGCGTCTAACTTGCCCCGCATGGCTATCACCATTCACTCCACGATGCTCCCGCAGACCGACCCAGACGCCTCGCTTGCGTTCTACACGGAGGCGCTCGGCTACGAGGTCCGCAACGACGTCGGCTACAACGGGATGCGGTGGATCACCGTCGGTTCACCGGACCAGCCGGAGACGTCGATCGTGCTCTACCCGCCGACCGCGACACCCGGCCTCACCGACGACGAGCAGCAGACGGTCGCCGCGATGATGGCGAAGGGCACCTACGCGTCGCTCAACCTCGGCACCCGTGACCTGGAAGCGGCGTTCGACCAGCTCGTCGCCAGCGACGCCGAGGTCGTGCAGGAGCCGACCGACCAGCCGTACGGCGTGCGCGACTGCGCCGTTCGCGATCCCGCGGGGAACCTGCTGCGCATCCAGCAGCTCGTCGACTAGCCTGCGCGCTGGCCCGCCACCGCTCACCACCGGAGACCGCTTCCCCGATGCCAACGACGCCGCCGACGGCCGCCGATAGCCACGACCTCATCCGCGTGCAGGGCGCACGCGTGAACAACCTCAAGGACGTGAGCGTCGAGCTGCCCAAGCGGCGGCTCACGGTGTTCACGGGCGTGTCTGGCTCGGGCAAGAGCTCGCTCGTCTTCGGCACGATTGCGGCGGAGTCGCAGCGGCTGATCAACGAGACGTACAGCGCGTTTCTCCAGGGCATGATGGAGCGCCAAGCGCGGCCCGAAGTCGACGTGCTCGAGGGCCTCACGACCGCGATCCTCGTCGACCAGGAGCGGATGGGCGCGAACTCGCGCTCGACGGTTGGGACCGTGACCGACGCCAACGCGATGCTGCGGATCTTGTTCAGCCGCATCGGCGAGCCGCACATCGGCGGGCCGAAGGCGTTCGCGTTCAACATCCCGTCGGTCAGCGGCGGCGGCGCGATCAAGGTCGGCAACAAGGAGACCGTCCGCAAGTCCTTCACGATCACGGGCGGCATGTGCCCGCGGTGCGAGGGCATGGGCAGCGTCACCGACATCGACCTCACGCAGCTCTACGACGACACCAAGTCGCTGAAGGAGGGTGCGCTCACGATCCCCGGCTACACGCCCGACGGCTGGAGCGTGCGGATCATCTCCGAGTCGGGGTTCGTCGACGGCGACACGCCGATCCGCGACTTCTCGCCGGAGATGCTCCAGGACTTCCTCTACAAGGAGCCGGTCAAGGTCAAGATCGGCAGCACGAACATGACCTACGAGGGCCTCGTGCCGCGGGTGCAAAAGTCGTTCCTCCAGAAGGACCGCGAGGCGATGCAGCCGCACATTCGGGCGTTCGTCGACCGGGCCGTGACGTACGCGACCTGCCCAGAGTGCGAGGGCACGCGCCTGGCTGAGGGCGCGCGCTCGTCGAAGATCGCCGGGATCAGCATCGCCGACGCCTGCAAGATGCAGATCACCGACCTGGCGGAGTGGATCGCCACGCTCGACGAGCCGTCGGTCGCGCCGTTGCTGGGCAGCCTCAGCGAGCTGTTCGAGTCGTTCGTGAACATCGGTCTGGGCTACCTCTCGCTCGACCGGCCGTCGGGCACCCTGTCGGGTGGCGAGGCGCAGCGGACGAAGATGATCCGCCACCTGGGGTCGTCGCTCACCGACGTGACCTACGTGTTCGACGAGCCGACCGTCGGGCTGCACCCGCACGACATCGAGCGGATGAACCAGCTGCTGCTGCGCCTGCGCGACAAGGGCAACACCGTCCTCGTCGTCGAGCACAAGCCCGAGACGATCGTGGTCGCCGACCACGTCGTCGACCTCGGGCCGCTCGCCGGCGACGGCGGCGGCGAGGTCACGTTCGAGGGAACCGTCGACGGGCTCCGCGCCAGCGACACGCTGACCGGCCGCCACCTCGACGACCGCGCTTCGCTCAAAGACGAAGTCCGGACGCCGTCGGGCCAGCTCGAGGTGCGCGGCGCGAGCACGAACAACCTGCAAGACGTCGACGTCGACATTCCGCTTGGGGCGCTCGTCGTCGTGACCGGCGTGGCGGGTTCGGGCAAGAGCTCGCTGATCCACGGCTCGGTCGCGGGACGCGAGGGAGTGGTCGTCGTCGACCAGGGGGCGATCAAGGGGTCGCGCCGCAGCAACCCGGCCACCTATACCGGCATGCTCGAGCCGATCCGCAAGGCGTTCGCCAAGGCCAACGGGGTCAAGCCGGCGCTGTTCTCCACGAACTCCGAAGGTGCCTGCCCGACCTGCAAGGGCGCGGGCGTGGTCTACACGGAGCTCGGCTTCATGGACACCGTCTCGAGCCCGTGCGACGACTGCGACGCCAAAGGCTTTCAGCCCGATGTGCTCGAGTACAAGCTGGCTGGCCGCGACATCGCCGAGGTGCTCGCGATGCCCGTCAAGGACGCCCTGGAGTACTTCAGCGCGGGGGAGTCGAAGGTGCCGGCGGCCAAAGCGATCCTCGCGCGTCTGGCCGACGTCGGCCTCGGCTACCTGGGGATCGGGCGTCCGCTGACGACGCTCTCCGGCGGCGAGCGCCAGCGGCTGAAGCTGGCCACGCAGATGGCGGAGGAAGGCGGCATCTACGTGCTCGACGAGCCCACCACGGGCCTGCACTTGGCCGACGTCGAGAACCTCCTCGGCCTGCTCGACCGCCTGGTCGACGGTGGCAAATCGGTCATCGTGATCGAACACCACCAGGCCGTGATGGCGCACGCCGACTGGATCATCGACATCGGTCCTGGTGCCGGCCACGACGGCGGCACGGTGGTCTTCGAAGGCAAGCCGGCCGACCTTGTGGCCGCACGCTCCACACTGACCGGCCAACACCTGGCGGAGTACGTCGGCGCCTGATGTCTGACCCCGCGCTGCGCACCGTCGACCTGCTGCACCTCGGGCGGCCCGGCGCGATCGCGGCGCACCTCTTCGGCGACGTGATCGTCGACCCCGGCGCCGAGAAGACGATCGACCGCGTCCTCGAGGCGCTCGATGGCCGCGCGCCGCGGGCCGTGCTGCTCACGCACATCCACTTCGACCACGCGGGCGGTGCTGGCGCGCTCGTCGAGCGTTTCCCCGACCTTGAGGTGTGGGTGCACGAGCTCGGCGCGCCGCACGTGAGCGATCCGGCGCGCTTGGTCGCCAGTGCGCGCCGCGTCTACGGCGACTACTTCGAGCAGCTGTGGGGCAAGGTGGTCCCGGTGCCCGCCGCCAACCTGCGCGTCGTGCGGGGCGGTGAGACCGACGGCGACTGGAAAGTGGCTTACACGCCCGGCCACGCCAAGCATCACGTCAGCTACCTGCACCGGCCGTCGCGCACGGCGTTCACCGGCGACGTGTCGGGGATCCGGATCGGCGACGGCCCGGCGTTTCCTCCGACGCCGCCGCCCGACATCGACCCGCCGCTCTGGCACGGCTCGCTCGACGCCATCGCAGCTTGGGATCCGGCGCGCCTCGTCTACTCGCACTTCGGCGTTTCGACCGATCCGGCCGCCCACCTCGCCGGCATGCACGAGGCGCTCGACGCGTTCGCCGAAGCGTCGCGCACCACCGATGCGGTCGGCTTCGCGACCTGGATCCGCGCCTGGCTCGAAGCACGCACGTCCGCAGACGCGGTCGACCACTACTACTGGGCGTCGCCGTTTGAGGGCATGTGGGGCGGCTTCGACCGCTGGCGCCAGACGACGGCCGGCGACCACTAGCGTCAGAGACCTATGAGCGTCGCCGCCAGGCCCCTGTTCGCCTTCGACAACACCTTCGTCCGCGAGCTCGAGGGGCTCTACCTCGAGTGGCGCGGCGACGAGCTCGAGCGACCGGCGCTGCTCGCGCTCAATGCGCCGCTGGCCGCACAGCTCGGCGCTGATCTTGATGCGCTCCGCCGCCCTGAGGGCGTGGCGGTCCTCGCCGGCAGCACGGTGCCCGAGGGCGCGCAACCGGTGGCGCAGGCGTATGCAGGCCACCAGTTCGGCGGCTACTCGCCGCGCCTCGGCGACGGCCGCGCGCTGCTCCTCGGCGAGATCGTCGACTCAGGCGGCGTCCGCCAAGACCTGCACCTCAAAGGCTCGGGCAAGACCCCGTTTGCGCGTGCCGGCGACGGCAAGGCCGCCATCGGCCCGATGCTGCGCGAGTTCGCCATCAGCGAGGCCGTGCACGCGCTCGGGATCCGCACCGCGCGGGCCTTGGCGGTCGTGGCGACCAACGAGCCCGTCCGTCGCGAGACGCTGCTGCCTGGGGCCGTGCTGGCGCGTGTGGCCGAGAGCCACCTGCGCGTGGGCACCTTCGAGTACGCCGCGCGCGGCGGCGACGCGGCGCTGCTGCGGCGCCTTGCCGACTACGCGATCGCGCGCCACTACCCGGAGTCGGCGTCAGCCGCCGACCCGTACCTCGACTTCTACGCGCGCGTGGTCGGCGCGCAGGCCGACTTGATCGCGAGTTGGATGCTCGTGGGCTTCGTGCACGGCGTGATGAACACCGACAACGTGACGATCTCCGGCCAGACGATCGACTACGGCCCCTGCGCGTTCATGGACCGCTACGACCGGGCCACGGTGTTCAGCTCGATCGACGAGCGCGGCCGCTACGCCTACGGCAACCAGCCAGCGGTCGGCCAGTGGGACCTTGCTCGGCTCGGCGACGCGTTGCTGCCGCTGATCGGGCCTGACCAGGACGCAGCGGTCTCGGCGCTCGAAGCCGTGCTGCGGTCGTTCACCGACCGTTACCGCGCGGCGTTCACCACTGGGATGGCCGCCAAGCTCGGACTCCGCGGCGGAACCACGGCGGAGTCGACGGCCGGCGACGTCGAGCTGCTCGTCGACGAGCTCATCGAGCTGCTCCAGAGCGCCCAGCCAGACTTCACCGGGTTCTTCCGAGCGCTCGCCGACGAGCTGCGCGGCGCTCCGCACGCGTTCGCGGCAGCTGTCGGGGACCGCGCGCCGTTCGAGACGTGGCTGACGCGGTGGCGCGAGCTGCTCGCCGCGCAAGGCGCTGAGGCTGCAGCGGCGGCCGACGCGATGGACGCCGTCAACCCGGTCTACATCCCGCGGAACCACCTCGTCGAGGAGGCGCTCGCGGCAGCAACCGGTGGCGATCTTCAGCCCTTTGCCGCAATGCTCAAGGTCCTCGCTCAGCCCTTCACCGAGCGGCCAGGCCTCGAAGCGTGGGCGGCGCCGGCACCCGCGGCGGGCCGGCCCTACCGCACGTTCTGCGGCACTTAAGGCCAGCCGCCTGAGACTTCCTGCGAAGGAAGTCTCAGGCCGCGCTGTCACACTTCGCGCCCCGGTGCGACAGAACTGACGAACGTGGCCGCTCTACGCGATCGCGCGGGCGCAGCTCGCGTCGTTCCATCGCCGCGGCTACGCCGAGCAGCGTGCCGTCAAGCGGCTCGGCCTTGAACGTCCGCCGGTCACGGAGGCGCTCCTGCGCGAGATCGAAGTCCGTGCCGGTCTCGACGACGTGCGGAGTCGCCTCGCCGAAGCGCTGAGCGAGCTGACCGACGAGACGCGGACCGCCGTGGAACTGCGCGTCGTCGACGAGCTGCCCTACGCCGCCGTCGCAGCGCACCTGGGCATCGCCGAGACCGCCGCCCGGCAACCCGGTCGCCTGCGCGGTGCGCGACGAGTACTTCCGGCGTGTGCCCGAGCGGGTGCTCGTCAACGCGATGGTCAAACCGGCCGAGCTGCCGCCGCTCGCACCCAGCGCCGAGCTCCCGCGGGAGCTCTCGCCGCTCGAGCGCTGGCACTGGATCCTCGGGTCGGTCTCGCCGCTGCTGAGCGTCGGCCGCGTGCGAGTCGAGGGTTCGCTGTCGGTCGACCAGCTGCGCGAGGCGTTGGCCGGGCTGCAGGCACGGCACCCGCTGCTGCGCGCCGCGGTCGAGACCGACAAGCAGGGCCGCAAACCGCGGTTCGTCGCGGCGCCCGTCGACGCGATTCCGTTGCGGGTCGAACGCTCGACCGACCCACACCGGTGGGCGGCCGACTTCGGTGGCGACCTGCTCCGCGAGACGTTCGACTTCGGCGCGGGGCCACTGCTGCGCGCCGTGCTGGTCAGCCATCCCACGCAAGAGGTGCACGACGTGCTGTTTGCCGTGCCGTGCCTGGTGGCCGACGCCGACGGCGTCCTCAGCCTCCTGCGCGAGAGCCTGGAGCTGGTCGCCCAGCAGGTTAGGGCGGGGGAGCCCGCCTGGACCGCGTCCGGCGATGTCGTCGTCCCCGGCCTCGAGTCGCTGCTGCCGTCGTCGGCCCGCGGGCTCGGCGGCGCGGTGCGCACCACGCGTGCCGTCCTCGGCGACCAAGCCGCCGCGAAGCGCCGGAAGCCGCAGCGCGTCGCCGGCGTGCAGGAGCTGCCCGCTGAGGAACGCTTGAGCGGGCTGGTCCGCGACGGGCTCGGCGCCGTGGAGACGGCGGCGTTGCTCGCTGTTGCCGAAGCACGCGGAGTGCATCCGCGTGCCGTCGTCGGGGCGGCGCTGGCGCGCGCGCTCGCCGAGACGGCGGAGCCGGCCGAGCGCGCCTCGGCGGTCACGGTTGGCGTGATGCAGCCCGTCCGTGACCGGCTTGCTTCGGACGGGACGATCCCGCGGGGTGCGCTCGGGTCCTACGGTGCGCTGGTCGCCTGGATCGCCGCACCGAGCGACCACGCCGGGCTCTGGGCGCTGGCCCGTGAGGCGCAAGATCGCGCCGACGCTGCGCAAGCCCGCGGCGACGACCTCGCCGGGCTGGCGCTCCTGAAGGCGATCTGTCCGCCGTCGGTCGCCAAGGCGGAAAGCTCGCGTCGACCCTCGACCGCCAGGGGCCGGCCAACGTGTGCCTGACCTACAGCGAGAGCCCGCTGCCGGGCTCCAGCGGCGCCCTCGTCGTGTCTGGCGCGCAGACGGCGCTGACGACCTCGGTGTCGTCGATGATCACGGTCGCCGCGACCGCCTCGCCCGACGGTTTGGCGCTGAATCTGGCCTACGTCGAACGGGCCGTCCCCCGCGAGCGCGTCGAGCGGATGGCGCAGCTCATCGTCGAGTCGCTTGCGGGCGCTGCCGCTCCCGACGGCGCCCGCCTGCTTGCCGCGAGTGCCGGCTGACGCCACCGTGCGGGTCCACTGGGCCGCGCTGGACGACCCAGCGCGCGCTCAGTGGACGCTGATGAGCGAGTCCGAGCTGGAGCGCGCACGGTCGTTTCGCTTCGACCGCGACCGCAACCGGTACGTGGCCGCCCGCAGCATCCTGCGTGAGCTGCTTGGCGCCGCCCTCGGCTGTGCTCCCGCCGTGGTCCCGATCCGCACCGGCACCGCAGGCGCGCCGCTTCCGATCGACGACCTGTACTTCAACCTGTCGCACAGCGGCGACCTGGCCGGCTTCGCGCTCGTGCGCGGCCGGCGTGTCGGCATCGACGTCGAACTGCCGCGGACCGGGGTAGAGCCGGTGGCCGCGGCGTTCCACCCGCTGGAGCGTGCGCGGATCGCGCAGGCGCCGGCCGCCGCCCGTGATCGCGAGGTGCTCCGCTACTGGACCGCCAAGGAGGCCTACCTCAAAGCCCTCGGCGTCGGACTCCTGCGGCCGCTCGACGCCTTCAGCGTCGACCTCGACGCGGAAGGCGGCCCGGTCCTGGTCGACGCAGCGCCGCCGTCGGGGTCGGGGGACGACTGGGAACTCCACGAACTTGCGGCGCCACGCGGCGCGCTCGCCGCCTTGGTCGTCGAACGGCGAGGGAGAGCCAAACGGCGACGGCCGTCGTAGGACGAAGCATGGAGACGGACTCGACGAAGACCCGCCACCGCGTCGGCTTTGCGGTCAAGGTGCTGGGCGAGGGCGGGCTGCCGTCGCACGACGCGCGCCGCTGGCAGTCTGGCCCGCACCTGCGCGAATCGCTGGTCGCGCTCCGCGCGATCTTCGACTACCTCGACGCCCACGACGTGCGCATGTATCGGATGGTCACGGCGCTCGCGCCCTACGCCAGCCACCCAGACCTGCCCCAGTTCCACCACCAGGTCGAGGAGTGCGCCGAGGAGCTCGCTGCGATCGGGACACTCGCTCGGGAGCGAGGGATCCGCCTGTCGACGCACCCCGGGCAGTACACGGTGCTCAATTCCGAGCGCGAGGAGACGGTCGCCGCGGCGGTCGCCGAGCTCGAGGTGCAGGCGGCGCTGTTCGACGCGATGGGCCTCGGGCCCGAGAGCCGTGCGCTCATCCACGTCGGCGGAACGGCCGGCGGACTCGACGCCGCGGCTGACCGCTTCGTCGCGGGGTTCGAGCGGCTGTCGGAGCGGGCGCAGGCGCGGCTGGCCGTCGAGAACGACGACCGGTCGTTCGGGCTGCGGAGCGTCCTGGGCGTCGCAGAGCGCACGGGGATCCCGGTGATCTGGGACATCCTGCACCACCATTGCCACGACCCCGACGGCATCCCCGACGCCGCGGCGCTGGCGCTCGCGCTCGATACGTGGCCCGCAGGCGTCGTCCCGAAGATCCACTACTCCTCACCGCGGCTCGACATGGAGCTGCGCAAGAAGAAGGACGGCCGCAAGACGATCGAGCAGCCGTGGCTGCCGCCGATGCGCGCGCACGCCGACCTGATCGACCCGCTCGCCTTCGAGGCGTTCCTCACGCGCGACGCCGGCGGCCGCGACTTCGACGTGATGCTCGAGGCGAAAGCGAAGGACCTCGCACTGCTGCGGTTGCGCGACCAGCTTGCTGCGCGCGGGCTCCCGTGGGTCGACGGGCAGGTCGTCGTGCGCGGCCGGTAGGCCCGCCACAGCCAGCTTGACAGGTGACTAATTAGTCACCTATTGTCCGGCTTCATGGAAGCGGTCTTCAAGGCGCTGGCCGACGGCACTCGGAGGGGGCTCCTCGACGACCTCTTTCGGTCCGACGGGCAGACGCTCACGGCGCTGGCCTCGCCGCGCGAACCGATGACGCGGTTCGGCGTGATGAAGCACCTCAAGGTGCTCGAGGAGGCCGGCCTCGTGACCACCCGCAAGCGCGGGCGAGAGAAGCTGCACTTCCTCAACCCGATCCCGATCCGCCTCATCCACGAGCGGTGGGTGAGCAAGTACGCCGAGCCCTGGGCAGCAACCCTGACCGAGCTCAAGAGCCGCCTGGAGGCAGACCCGATGACCACGACCAAGCACGTCTCGTTCGCGGAGGGCACGGCGCCGATCGCCGGCGACACCGCCGTCTTCGAGATCTTCATCAAGACTACGCCCGAGCGCCTCTGGCAGGCGATCGTCGACCCAGAGCAGCGCAAGCGCTACTCGTTCGGCGCCGAGGTGCAGTCAGACTGGGAAAGCGGCTCGGGCTACACGTCGAGCGCTGGCGGCTTCGAGCTCTCGCGCGGGACGAACGTGACCGTCGAGCCGCCGCGGCTGCTCGTCCAGACGTTCGAGGCCCTGTGGGGCGACGACGTCAAGTCCCAAGGCGAAACGCGCGTCACCTGGGAGATCGAGCCGGTCGGCACCTCGTGCCGGCTGACCGTGATCCACGACCGCCTGCCCGATGACGCCAACGCCCAGCTCTACGGCGGCTGGCCGATGGTGCTGTCGGGCCTCAAGACGCTGCTCGAGACCGGCGAGGACCTCGATACGCCCGGCTCCTTGCGGTACAGCGGCGCGGCCTGATCGGCTGACGCGCCGCGGCGCGCTCGTCGCTCGACACCTCCGCGTGCGCGAGGCAGTCACGACGAGCACGCCAGCTGGCGTGCTCACGCGCTGACGCGGAACGGGCCCGCCAGGCCGCCAGCAGCCCAGCGCACGTTGAACGGCACCGAGATCGTCCCGGCGGCCGGGCAGATCGCCGGTCCGGCCAGTTTGTTGACCGGCTGTGCGGTGTAGTTCACGCGCCCGCTGGCGGCGTTCGTTACGACGCCAGTGAAGGCACCGCCGCGGTACACGCAGCTAGCGACGAGCGCACCGCCGACGAACTCCCGGATGCCGAAGACCGGCGCGCGAAGCGTCAACCGCGCCTGCAGCAGGCCCGCGAGCCAGTCACCCTGGACGTCGACGAGGCCGGGCGAGGCCCCGTTGCCGTCGAGCAGCGTCACGGTGGCGGTGATCGCGGCGCCAGGGATCGCGCCGATGCACGGCGTGCCGGCCGGGCCCGTGATGCTCGCGGCCGGGATGTAGCCCTTGGGACCCGCGCCCCCGACCGGGTAGACCGGGCCGCCGCTGCTGGTAAGGATCCCCTTGTGCGTCGCGTCGCGGCAGCGCACCGAGTTGCCGGGTCCGAGGAAGCGGAAGTCGTCGGCGGCGGCCGGGCCGACGTCGGTGGCGATCAGGTCACTGGGAGCGGGGATGGTGAGCGCCGCCGGACAGCCCGCGGCGAGGCCGTTGACCTTACAGGCGTGACCGGTGGCTGCGGAGGCCGACGAGGCCCCGGCAGCACTGGCCGAGGCGGCGAGGGCGGTGGCGATGAGAACGGACTTGATGCGCATGGAAGGACTCCCGGTTGATGGCACCGCGACCGTAGGCGCGCCACCTAACGCACCGGAACTCTTCGACGCAGAGGCTCCGGACCGGCGGTATCTGAACCGCAGTCCGCCCGCCTTGACCGGGAGGGGGCTAGCCCGCCGAGCGCGGCGAGAGCTGCAGGGTCGCCTGGTTGCCGCCGCCAGCGGCGACGGCGCTCAGCAGACCGTCGAGCGCCCCACAGCCGCTGAGCGGACTAATGGTGAACCCGTTGCCGGTGGTCTTCAGCGTGCCACCGCCGAACACGTCGGCCGTGGGCGTGGCCGGGTCGGACTGGAGGTCGAGGATCGACGGGCGCCGCGTCGCGCACTTGCCACCGCCGGCGACGGGGATGCTGCCGAACGCGAGCAGCCTCGGGTGGTGGATGCGCGCAGCCGCGTGCAGCGTGAGCACGCCGTCCTGCCACCTGCCGGTGACGGGCTCGGTAAAGGACCAGTCGGTCTCGGCGACCACGGGAAGCAGGCCGAGCACGGTCACGTGGGCGCGGGTCGGGGTGAGCGCGAAGGCACCGGTGAAGGCGCCCGTTGCGGGGGTGTAGGCCCCACTGAACGTGCCCGCGATCGTGACGCGACCGCGGATGCCGGTCTTCACCTCGGCGAAGCCCTTGACGTCGTAGTCGAGCGGGACGACGGCCGCTTCTGAGCGCGTGGTCACCACCTCAGCGCCAGCGGGCGCCACGCCCGCACCGAAGGCGAGCAGCGATGCGATGGCAAACGCGGGGAGGGCGTGGTTCAGCATGCGGGACACTCGCCGTACCATACGGTACGGTCTGGCGAAATGGAAGCCTGAGAGTCTGCGGGTATCCCAGTGAGTGCGAAGCACGCGAGATCGGGCGCCTGGCATCCTCGGCCGATGCCGCCTGCCGCGTCGACGCCCCACCGCTGCCCGTGCGGGTCTCGCCGGCAATACGACGACTGCTGTGGCCCGCTGCATCGCGGTCGCGCCGCGAGCGACCCGACAGCCGCGACCGCCGAGCAGCTCATGCGCTCGCGCTTCAGCGCGTTTGCCGTCGGCGACGTCGACTACCTCCTGGCGACGTGGCACCCGTCGACGCGGCCGCGATCGTTGGACCTTGAAGCCGGCGTCGAGTGGCTTCGCCTCGAGGTCCTCGAGACGCACGCCGGCACCCCCGACGACGATTCGGGCGAGGTCGAGTTCGCCGCGCACTACTGGACGACCGCCGATCGTCAGCGCGGCCTGCAGCGCGAGCGCAGCACGTTCCGCCGCGAAGGTGGCCAGTGGTTCTACGTCGGCGAGGCGTAGGCCGAACGGGCGGGATGCGGCTGCGCCTCCGGATAGTCTCGCCCGCGATGACGACGTCGCCTTCACCAGCCGTGGACGCCCTGCTCGCTGAGCTGCGCTCCCTCGAAGACGAGAAGATCCGCGAGGTCAACGCCCGCCATGGCGACGACCACGCCGTCAACCTCACGAAGCTGCGCGCGATCGCCAAGCGCCTGAAGACGCAGCAGGAGCTGGCTCGCGCGCTCTGGGCCACGGGCGACTCCGCAGCGCGGCTGCTCGCGCTGCTCATCTGCAAACCCAAAGCCTTCGACGAAGCTGAGCTCGATGCCATGTTGCGCGCCGCGCGTACGCCGAAGGTGCAGGACTGGCTCGTCAACTACGTGGTCAAGAAGAGCCCGCACGCCGAGGCGCTCCGCGTCGTTTGGTTCGCCGATGCCGACCCGGTCGTCGCCAGCGCCGGTTGGGCGCTCACCACCGAACGCGTCGCCAAGCGCCCAGGCGGCCTCGACGTCGACGGCCTGCTCGACCAGATCGAGGCCGAACTCGTCGACGCGCCCGAGCGCCTCCAATGGGCGATGAACCACTGTCTCGCGCAGATCGGGATCGAGCACCCCAAGCTGCGCCCGCGCGCGCTGGAGATCGGCGAGCGCCTCGGAGTGCTCAAGGACTACCCGACCGCACCGGGTTGCACGTCGCCGTTCGCGCCGATCTGGATCACCGAGATCGTGCGCCGCCGCGAAGGCTGACGCCGCCGCGCCAGCCTTCAGGCCAGGGCGGCAGACGAGGGCTGGCTCCCCGTAGCCGACCTGCGACCATGCCCGGCGGCGCACCCGGCGCCGCCGACGAGTGAGAGCGACCGCCATGCCTGCTGCCCCTGCGACGACGACCACCGAAAGCGGGTGGCCGCGCTGGGATTTTCCGACGCTGAAGGTCGAGCTCCTCGGCGGCCTGGTCGTCGCGCTCGCCCTCATCCCGGAGGCGATCTCGTTCTCGATCATCGCTGGCGTCGACCCGCGCGTGGGCCTCTACGCGTCGTTCACGATGGCCGTCAGCATCGCGATCGTCGGCGGCCGGCCGGCGATGATCTCTGCGGCGACTGCGGCGATGGCGCTCGTCGTGATCACGCTCGTCAAGGAGCACGGAGTGGAGTACCTGCTCGCGGCCACGCTGCTCGCGGGCGTCTTCCAGATCGTGCTCGGTGCGGTGGGTGCGGCGCGCCTTATGCGGTTCGTGCCGCAGTCGGTCATGACGGGGTTCGTCAACGCGCTGGCGATCCTGATCTTTCTCGCGCAGGTCGAGCACATCACCGGCGCCGGGGCCCAGGGCTACCTGTTTGTCGCCGCAGGGCTCGCGATCATCATGCTCGTCCCGCGCATCACGACCGTCGTGCCGTCGCCGCTGATCGCGATCGTGGCGCTGACCGGGCTCGCGGTCGCCGCCGGTCTCACGTTGCCAACGGTGGGCGACGAGGGCGAGCTGCCCACGGCGTTCCCGCTGCCGGTACTGCCCGACGTGCCGTTCGCGCTCGAGACGCTCCAGATCATCGCGCCGTACTCGCTGACGCTCGCGATCGTCGGCCTGCTCGAGTCGCTGATGACCGCGCGGCTGGTCGACGACATCACCGATACCTCGTCCGACAAGGGCCGCGAGGCGCGCGGCCAAGGTATCGCCAACGTCGTCACCGGGGCCTTCGGCGGCATGGCGGGCTGCGCGATGATCGGGCAGACGATGATCAACGTGCGCGTCTCCGGAGCGCGCACGCGGCTGTCGACGTTCGCCGCCGGCGCGTTCCTGCTGTTCCTGATCCTCGCGCTCGGGCCGGTCGTGGCGGTCATCCCGATGACGGCGCTCGCGGCCGTGATGGTCTTCGTGTCGTACGCGACGTTCGACTGGCACTCCATTCGCCCTGCGACGCTGCGCCGTATGCCGGTCGGCGAAACGGCTGTGATGCTCGCAACGGTCGCCGTCACGGTCGCTACGGACAACCTCGCGCTCGGCGTGGGCGTGGGCGTCCTCGTGACGATGGCGGTGTTCTCTCGCCGGGTCGCGCACCTGCTCGACGTGCGCCGCCGGGTGGCCGACGACGAGCAGTCGGTGCTCTACACCGTCGAGGGTGAGCTGTTCTTCGCGTCCAACGAGGAGCTCGCCGACGCCTTCCACCACCCCGAGGACCCCGAACTGGTCGTGGTGGATCTGAGCGGCGCCCACGTCTGGGACGCCTCCGCCGTCGCGGCGCTCGACGCGATCACCCAGAAGTACGCTCGCCAGGGCAAGTCGGTCGAGATCATCGGCCTGAACGAGCCCAGCGAGCACCTCCACTCGACGCTCTCCGGCCAGCTCGCCTCTGCAGACTGAGACTCGCCTTGTTCGTCAGCCGGTCGTCAGCGAACTCGCCGCGACGAGCGTGAAGGGCTCGTAGGACTCCGTAGTGGCGGCGTCAGCAAGCGCCGGCGCGTTCGTCGACCGCCGTCGCGAGCACGTCGGTGAACGGCGTCGCGCTCGGGCTGACGACGAGCTGGTCGTCGCGCAGGAAGACGCGGTGTTTGACGGCGCTCTCATCGCGCCTCCACGACGGAAGCTCAAACAGCGTCGGCGGTTGCCGGCGCGCGTCGAACCGGAAGGCGCGGGCGGCGCCGCTGCGCACCTCGCCCGTGATGTAGGCGCTGCCGTCCCAAGCGATCCAGAGCTCGAGTGCGGGGAGTTGCCAACCGCGGCCGGTCGGCGAAAAGCGGCCCGTGTCGGTCGGCACGCCACGCCGGCGCAACTCCGCTGCCGCCACGGCGACGGCCTCGCAGACCGCCACATGCGTGCGCTCCACGATCGCCTCCGCGTGGCTCAGCTCTTGGGCGCGCCGCGCCGCCTCGCCTTCGGCCACGCGGCCAACGCCGCCGACGACGTCAGCGAAGCGGTCGCGTGATGAGTCCTCGCTCATCAACCGATGGTATCTGTGTGAGCGTCCGCACGGAAGTGCGGTCTGCCGGCGTACCGCTCGAGCGCTCGTGGATCCGCGCGTCGACCGTCCGCAGCGGCTCGATCCCGGGTTGATATCGGGCCGCTCGCCGGCGAACGACTCACGCACGGTTCTGCAACACCTGAGAACATCGCGTCCGTGTGGTTCAGGCTGTTCCGTTCGTCTGCAGTGGTTGCTGCTGTGTCCGCCCTTGCCGGCGCCAACTCTGCGACCGCCGCCCTGCCCGATTTCACCTGGAAGGGCGCCGCCGCGGATCCCCGCTGGTCGGTGGATGAGAACTGGCTAGCCGGGGCAGCCCCGGCCCCGGGGGCGGCAGTCGGCACCCTGGCATTCGGCCCAGAGTCTCCGCTGACGTGCACAGGCTTTGCGTGCATCACACTGGAGAACGACATCACCGGCCTGACAGCCCACACGCTGGCGATCACCGATTCTCGGGTCAAGTTGACCGGAAGCGGCATCGCGCTTGGTGCTGGCGGCCTTCATGCGACGTACACGACCTCGCTCTCGCAAGGAGTCATCGCGTCGCCGATTGCACTCGCAGCCGACCAGACCTGGACCGTGGCCCGCCCCATCGACGCGCAGGAGTACCCAAACGCCGGCTTTCTTCAAGTGCAAGGCGCCCTCAGCGGTTCGCACGCACTTTCGGTTCAGCTCGACGCGAACTCGTACATCGCGTTCAACGGGGACCCGAGCGATGTCGGGCCGATCACATTCGAAGCACCGCCAAGCCAACTCGGAACCGGACACAACCGCATCTTGCCGCGGCAGGCACAGGTGTACACGTCGCTCAACGCCGTCAGCGGCGCTCCGATCACCGTCAAACACACGATGCTCGAGACGACCGGCGCACTCGGACCCGTGAAGCTCCACGACGCCGGACTGCACATCTGGTGGCCCGGGGGTGTCGGCGTCGCAACAGCAGCCGGACTCAAGATGGACGCCACCTCGCACTTCAGCATCAACATCCTCGGCGACGGCACGACGCGTGGGGTCGACTATTCGTCGCTCACCGCCACCGGACCGGTCAGCCTTGCCGGGCAGATCCGGCTGATCGCCGGAACGGTCGACCGCTGCTTCAAGCCCAGGGTGGGCGACAGCTACACGCTGATCAGCACCACCGGTGCGCTGACTGGCACGTTCGAAGGAGACGTCTCGGCCGATCGAGAGTCGATCTACCCGGGCTACGGATGCCCGGACGCTTCAGACCGACAGCTCGAGTTCCGCTACGACCGCACCTCGATGCCGCGGACGGTCAAGCTCGTCGTGGTCCCCACGACCGATCCCACGCCGACGACACCCGCAGCGACGACGCCCGCGCCCCTCCAATCAGTGGCGCAGCCAGCACAACCTGCCGCGCCCAGTGGCACGGCTCCGGCGCCGCAGCCAGTCGTTGCCAGCGGCCTCTATTTCGAGGCCCCAACGCTGCGCTTCACCAAGGTCCCCATCAAGCTGAAGCGCGGGGGCAAGTGCCCGAAGCGCGTCACTGTGTCGATCTCGAGCGGCAAGACCGTGACGGTGAAGCGCCTCAAGACGAAGCGGAACGGAAACGTGTGCCGGATCGAGTCGAAGATCAAGCTCAAGGGCAAACTTGCCGCCGCCGCGAAGCTTCGAGTGAAGGTCTCCGGGGACGGCGTGAAGAGCACGACGAAGTCCGTGAAGCGAACGGCATAGCGCGGCCCGGAACCGACCGACCCGGCAGTAGCCGTCAGGCCACGCGCGGCTCGCCCGGGTGCGGCGGAGCCACCCGGAACGGGGGTGCGGGGGAGAGCGGCATGTGGAAGACGGTCGGCGCGTCCATCACGTCGCTGGCCTGCAGGGGGCGCGAGAACCGGAAGCCCTGGCCGAGGTCGCAGCCGAGGCGACGCAGCTCGTCCGTCTGCTCGTCGGCCTCGATGCCTTCGGCGACGACCTTCATGCGCAGGCTCGCCGCCATGTGGACGATCGCCTCGACGAGCGAGCTGCCGTCGGTCTCGATCACGTCGTCGATGAAGGACTTGTCGACCTTGACCACGTCGACGCGGAACTGGCGCAGGTACGAGAGGGAGGAGTAGCCGGTCCCGAAATCATCGAGCGCGAAGCGCGCGCCGAGCGCCTTGACCTCGGCCATCTGCTGGAGCGCAGAGTCGATGTTCTCGATGAGCGACGACTCCGTGACCTCCAACAGCAGCTGTTCTGCCGGCAGCCCCGAGAGCGCGAGGGCCTCGCGGACCTGCTCAGGGAACACGCCGGCCGCAAGCTGCTGGCCTGCGACGTTGACGGAGATGTAGCGGCGGTCCGACCAGTCCTGCTGCCAGCGCTGTACCTGACGGCAAGCCTCGCGAAGCGCCCATCCGCCGAGGGGCACGATCAGCCCGGTCGACTCCGCCAGCGGAATGAACTCGGCCGGACTGAGCAGACCGCGCTGCGGGTGGTTCCACCGTGCGAGGGCCTCGTAGCCGAGGGTGCGGCCCGTCTCAAGATCGACGATCGGCTGGTACACGAGGTGCAGCTCGTCGCGCTCGATCGCGCGGCGCAGGTCGGCGGTAAGCGCCAGCCGGTCGCGCGCGCTGGCATGCATCGCTGGCGCGAAGTACTCGATCGACATGCCTGGGAGGCGCTTGGCCTCGTACATCGCGAGCTCGGCGTTGCGCAGGACGACCAGCGCGGCGTCGTCGGTGTCGTGCGCCGTCTCGCCATCGGCGGTGGAGAACGCGATCCCGATCGAGCCTTCGACCACATGCTGCTCCGCCCCAAGCGGGAAGGGCTCGGCGAGCGCGATCGTCATGCGCTGCGCGATGCCGACCGCCTCGTCCGCACGACCGCTGCCCTCGATCAGAACGGCGAAGGCGTCGCCGTCGACGCGGGCCAGCAGCTCGTCTCCGCGGGTGAGCGCGTCGAGGCGACGGGCCACGGCGCGCAGCAGGTCGTCGCCGACGGCGTGGCCGTGAACGTCGTTGACGGACTTGAAGTCGTCGAGGTCGAGCAAGACGAGCGTCTGCTCGACGCCAGCTGCCGACGGCGTGACGGCGCGGGCGCGCAAGCGGCGCTCGACCGCTGCGCGGTTCGGCAGGCCGGTCAGGGCGTCGTGGCGTTCGCGATGCTCGACGGCGACACGCCGTCCGGCGAACGAGAACCGCACCAGCAGCATCGTGATCACGCTGAGCGCTCCGAAGAGCACCAGCACGTTGAGGATCCGGGCGCGCGTTGCGTCGCCGCGAGCGGTGGCCCGGAGGCTACGTTCGGC
>JAEZDB010000182.1 GCA_023429855.1 Actinomycetes bacterium | reverse complement strand
GCGGCGGCGCCGCACGCCCCGAGCCAGGGGGGCGGACGGCGCAGCCGCAGCGCACGAGGGTCTAGCGGATGAGGTTGACCAGGTCCTGCAGCATCTGGTCGGTCGTCGAGATGACGCGCGAGTTGGCCTGGAAGCCGCGCTGGGCGGAGATCATGGTGGTGAACTCCGAAGCCATATCGACGTTCGACATCTCGAGCACGCCGGCGATGGCGGGGCCGTACTTGCCGCCGGGGGTGCCGTCGAGCGGGGCGCCGGACTGCGCGGTGGCCTGCCAGCGGTTGTTCGTCACGCGCTCGAGGCCAGGCTCGTTGGAGAACTTCGCCAGCGAGATGTAGCCGGCGATGGCGCGGCCGTCGGCGCCGATCGGCGGCAGGGCGGCCGGCTGGGTGAAGCCCGCCGGCGGGATGTAGCTCACCGCGCCGTCGGGGGCGATGGCGACGTTGGTCGCGCCTTCGGGGATCTCGATGTAGCAGTCGGCCACGCCGGCGCCGCCGGCGGTGTCGGTGCCGACTTTGCCCATCACGTAGTAGCCGTCGGTGGTGACGAGGAAGCCCTTGTCGTTGCGCGAGAAGTTACCGGCGCGGGTGTAGTTCACCTCGGCACCGGTCGGCGTCGCGGCGGTCGGGTTGCCGGGCGTCGTGGTGCCGTTGCCGACGCGGACCCAGCCTTCGCCCTGGATGGCGATGTCGAGCGAGCCGCCGGTGACCTGGAACGAGCCGGAGCCCATCTGGTTGCCGATCGAGCCGACGTTGACGCCGAGGCCGATCTGCTTGGAGTTGCTGCCGCCGTAGCCCGGGCTCGAAGCGGCGCCGGTGCCCTGCAGCTGCGTGAGCGAGTCCTGGAACGACGTACGGCTGTTCTTGTAGCCGATCGTGTTGACGTTGGCGAGGTTGTTCGACGTGACGTCGAGGAGGATCTGGTGAGCCTTGAGACCGCTCTGGGCGGTGAACATGGATCGCATCATCGGGACATCGTGTCCTTTGCTGTGCGGCCTCCCCTGAGGGGTCCGGCCTGGGGTTTGGAGTGAGGGTGCAAGGCGATTGATCGGCACGCTTCTTGCGTGCCGCGCCTTATAGGTGAATAGTCGGCCGACTGGTCAGAGGAGTTGACCGATGTCCAGTCGAATTCGACACATCGAACCGCAATTGAAGATCTGAACCGCGCGGGCGACTCAGGCGATCACCGCAGAGTCGATGTTGGTGAAGACGTGCTCCTTCATGTGGTCGCGGCCGACGGCCGTGATCACGGTTCTGGAGGGCACGCCGACGACGAAGGCGTTCTGGTCGATCAGCACGACCGCGGCCCGCGAGCCCTTGGAGGCAGCGCGATCGACGCCCTCCCCCAGGCGCTGCTGCGTAGCGGCGTCCATGGTGATCCCGCGGCGCTCGATGCGCTGCAGGGCGTGACCGGAGAAGGTGACGGGCTGCGAGACGCGCGCTGGCTGCGCCGTCTCGCGCAAGACCTGGGCAAACTCGGGGCCGGACCGTGACTGGTCGCCGACGCGTGAGGTGCGCGGAGGAGCGCCGACGCCGGGAACGGCCGACGGCCCCGGCGGAATCAGCGCCGGATTGACGGGGACAGTCATCGCACCTCGATCAGGTTCGCGGGCGAGATGCCGTCGATGCCGCCGACGGTGAGCATCGGGCCATCGGGGGTGACCTTGATCTTGTCGACGGCACCGGTCACGTCGACGCCATTGGCGTCCTTGTAGGTGACGGTGCGGCCGAGCAGCGCGGTGGCGCGCTGCGTGTCGATCGACGAGGCGAGCTTGGTCATCTGCGCGGCCATGTTGTTCATCTGCTCGAGCGAGGAGAACTGCGCGAGCTGGGCCATCTGCGCCGACGAGTCGGTCGGGTTCATCGGGTCCTGGGTGCGCGCCTGCGCGGCGAGCAGCTTGAGGAACGCGTCCTTGTCCATCGCGGACTGTTTGTCCTTGGTGGTGACCGTTGGCGTCTTGTTGATGCCGGAGAGGTCGAGGTTCCCGTTGGAGACGTTGCTGTAGTTGACGGTGGTCATCGTGATCAGCTTCAGATCGTGGGTTCAGGCACGCAGGTCGACGAGCCGGCCGGGAACCAGGGGCTGGTGAGCGGGCTGCTCGTCGAGCGTGAGGTGGAGGGTCTGAGCGGCGCCGTCCTTGGTGCCATCGTGGCCGTGGCGGCCGGGTGCGGAGCCGAAGCGGCCCCCTGCGGCGTCGCCGGCTGCCTGCCGGTCGCCGCGACCCTGTCCGTGGTCGCCGGCGAAGCCGGTTTCCAAGCGGGCAAGATCGATGCCCTGCTGCTGCAGGGAGTCCTTGAGGTCCTGACCGGCGCGCTGCAGCGCAGCGGCGGCTTCGGGCCGCTCGGCGATCAGCCGGGCGGTGACGCCGTCCTGGCCGAAGATGAGCGTCACCTGGATGCCGCCGAGCTGCTCCGGAGCCAGCGCAATGCGCGCGGCGGAGTGGCCGCGGGTGCGCGACAGGTGAACGAGGGCTTCGATCGCGGCCGACTGCGCGCTCGGCGACGCCGCGTGCACGGTCGGGGTGGCGGGCGCGGCAGCCGTGGAGACGGCCGGAGCAGTGGCCGGTGCGACGGTGAGCGGCGTGGTGTCGGCCACCTGAGCGGCGGGCACGGGCTGCTCAGC
>JAEZDB010000334.1 GCA_023429855.1 Actinomycetes bacterium | reverse complement strand
GCGCTCGCCTTGGCTGCCGCCGTTGCCGCGCCTGCCACCGGCCTCGCGGCTGGCGACCACGACCACGGCGGCCATGGCGGCAGCACGAAGCCGCTCCCGGCCGACATCGACCGCTGCGACCTGGGCTTCAACACCCAGGGCTATAACGATGCGATCAAGGCCGGCAAGCAGCACGACCTCTCGCCAACGTGGGCCGAGCAGTTCCTGCCCTACGAGCCCTCGTTCTACAGGATGAACTTCTGGGACAAACTCGCCTACAACGCGGCGTCGTTCATCAACCACGACGTGTACCGCGGCATGGTCGCCACGGGCCACACGGGCCACCCGCTCATCGACCCGTGGGAGGGCATGACCGACCCGGTCCAGTGCGATCACCTCAAAGCGCAGCTGCGGCAGGTGCTGCTCGCCGTGCGCAAGAACCCGACGCTCGGCGCCGCGCAGAAACACGGCTACGGCATGCGCACGCCGTACTTCGCGGGCTCCGGCGCGCACGTCGTGCTCAAGGGCGTCGAGGACGATCCGGACTACGAGGCTGACCCGTCGGTCCCGCCCTCGCTGCTGTACGACGGGATGGGTCCGAACGCCGCGGTCGTGGGCGCGATGTTCGGGTACGAGACCACGCGTGAGATGAACACGCAGATCTTCGACACGCCCAACGGCTCCTGGCACCAGCACAAGGGCCTCTGCTACGTGAAGAACCCCGCGCTCGGGTGGATCTACCCGAACGCGACGCGCATGGTGCTCGGCTCCGAGGCCACGTCGGCGGAGTCCTGCAAGAAGCGGGGCGGCTACAAGGACGAGGCGTCGGCGCTCTACATGATGCACGTGTGGGTCGTTCCGGGTTGCGAAAACCCGCATGGCGTCTTCGCGCACGACAATCCGCGCCTCACGACCACGCTCAACGTGCGCTCGGGCCGCTCGGGTAACCGCGGCTGCGGCACCGGCAAGTCGGTGCACGACGCCGTCGCGCTACAGACCAACGAGCTCAACGTGCCTGGCCAGCTGACCACGTACCGCTCGTCGAGTCTCACCTGGACCGAGCAGGGCAGCGCGGCCGGCGGGCCGGTCGCGGCCAAGCTCGTCGACCACCCGGGGGCGGCGCACGCCGACGGCGAGTCGCACCTCTCTGGCAGCCTCGTTCCGGCGGCCGGGTTCGACGGCCCCGGCGGCAGCTGGCCGGTCTCCCTGCTTCGCGAGTTCACGGGCGAGATCCACGGCACCGTGGCGACGCCGAACGGCACGGTCGCCACGGTCGCGGCGTTCACGGCTGAGCGGACCGAGAAGGGCGTGCGGATCGCGGGCACCGGCAAGACCGCCGCTGGCGTCGACGTGCAGCTCAGCCTCGAGATCGCGAACCCCGGTCTGCGGGACTGGTTCTTGGCGCCGCCCGCGAGCGAGGCCGAGACGCTGGCGATCCACCACCCGGCGCACGGCCACGACCACGCGGCCGGTCCGGTGACGTACGCCTTGGCGTCGCACCCGGGCGAGAACCACGTCGGTGAGGAGCACCTCTTCGGCACCGCGACGACGAAGAGCGGCTTCGAGGGCGATGCCGGACAGTGGACGGTGTCGTTCACGAAGAACACGGCGACGAAGGCGATCAAGGGCTACGTGAAGAACCCTGGCGCGACGAAGCAGTTCAACTTCGACGTGACTGAGCACCACGACTCGGAAGAGTGCTCAGGCGGCGTGCACCTCACGGCCGCAGGCGCTGAGGCGGCGACGCCAGCGGATCCGCAGAACCCGGAGTTCGTGATCTGCGACCCGGCCGTGACGGCGTTCTTCGCCGACCACGACCACGGCCAGCCCGGCACGACGCCGACCACGCCGGCTCCGACGACGCCGCACGAGCACCAGCACTGAACGACCCCGCATGGTCGCCGCCGCGAACACCCACGCCAGCGAAGGGCTCCAGCTCGCGTCGCTGCTCGGCTATGTGGGGTTCTTCTTCCTGGCGGCGACCGTGTTGCTCGGCATGGCGACGGCCCTCGATCTCTGGGGGTCGCGCGTCAGCGGTGCGGCGTTGGAGCAGCTGCACCTGACGTGTGCGGTGGCGGGGCTCGCCGGCGTCGGCGGACACATCGCCGCGCACTGCGTGCGGGAGACGGGCGGCATTGCCTGCCTGGAAGCGTTCGTTCCGTTCGCCGCGGGCGGCTGGATTATGGCCGCTGGTGTCGTCGGCTGGCTCGGGTTGCTCGCGATCACCTTCACCGTCCCGTTCCGCGCAGCCATCGGCTACCGCGGCTGGCTCCGGATCCACCGCGCGGCCTACGGCACTGCCGCGCTCACCGCGCTCCACGTGATCGCCGCCTCCGACGAGGTTGGCCGTCTCGCGCTCGTCGGGGTGGCGGTCGTCGTGACCGTGCTCGTCGTGCTCGTTGCCGCGTATCGCCGTTCGCGCGGGACCGGCGACTTTCGCCCGGCGGCCGGCCCTGGACCGGCCCAGCGCGTTGCGGAGCTCGAACCGTGAGCGGCCGGCGTAGCGTCGAGCACCGCGTCTGCAGGCGTCATGGCCTGTGTCTGGCCATGGCGCCCGAGGCGTTCACGGTCGCCCCCGACGGCCGGGTGCAGCCGACGGCGCGCGCCGACGACGCAGCCATCGACAAGGCCCGCCAGGCTGCGCGGCTCTGCCCGACGCAGGCGATCAAAGTGAGCTCCTGATGCCGGTCGTCGGTCTGCGCCGCATCGTGATCGTGGGAGGCGGTCTGGCGGCGGTGCGCGCCGCTGAGCAGCTCGCCGCGCGCGGGTTCAGCGGGCAGGTCGACATTGTCGGGGCTGAGCCGCATGTCGCCTATCGTCGTCCCGCGCTCTCTGAGGGGCTGCTGACCGGCAGGGTTGCACCGCGCGAGCTGCGGATCGACGCGAGGATGCCTGCGCGCGTGCGATGGGTGCGCGGGGTGCGGGCCGTCGGTTTGGATCGCGTGGCCCGGCGGATGTCGCTGTCGAACGGGCGCGAGCTGCCGTATGACGGGCTGATCATCGCGACCGGGCTACGCGCGCGCACGCTGCCGGCGTTCGACGGGCTCGAGCCGGGCGTGGCTCACACGATGCGCACGGTCGGGGACGCGCTGCGCCTGCGCCGCGATGCGCGGCGCGCGCGCCACGTGCTGATCGTCGGCGGCGGGCTGATCGGCACCGAGGCGGCCTGGTCGCTGCGGTCGCAAGGCGTCCCGGTCACCCTCGTCGACCCGATGCCGACGCTGCTGGCC
>JAEZDB010000314.1 GCA_023429855.1 Actinomycetes bacterium | reverse complement strand
GGCGTGGCCTGCGCTGCTGCCGCGGCCGACGCGCTCGCGGCGGCGGGGCTCCACGTGCTGGACCGCGGCCCGTCGACGCTCGTGAGCTGGACGTCAGAGCACGCCGAAGCCGACGCCGCCCGGGCGTCCACCGCGGGGGTCGTCATCCGCGGGTTCCCGGGTCTCCCCTACCTGCGCGCGTCGCTGGGGGCGTGGACGCCGGCCGACCACGTCGACCGCCTCGTCGACGCCGTCGGTCCTTCGCGGACCTAAGGCCGCAGCCGCGCCGGGCTAGTCGCCGCGTGGCGGCTGCCGCCGTGCGCGAGCGTGCAGTAGGGCATTGAACTCGGCCGAGAAGGCCGCGCCGCCGACGCAGAGGATCGCGCCGATCGCAAAGATCGACGCCGTCCACTCGTGGCCTTCGAGGAAGCCGAGGATCGCGAAGATCGCCGCACAGCCGGCGAGGAAGAACGGCCGGGCGGTGTCGATCAGGCTCGTGGTCGACCGGGCGAAGCCTTCGACGTCGGCGGCCGAGGCGCGGTCGCGGGCATCGGCGGTGGCCTTCGCAGCGCGGACCTTGGCGTCGGACGCGGCATTCCCGGCTTTCTCGCGCGCCTTGCCCATCCCGCTGCGCACACGGCTGCCGGATTCCTTGGCGGCCTCGGCAGCGCGCGCCTTGGCGGCGTCGGCCTTGTCCTTCATGGCCTCAGCTTTGCTCGGCGCGTCGCTCTCGCTCTCTGCGGCAGCCTGCTCTGCGGGAGAGACGTCGTCCCAGACCTGCGCGTCGCCATCGGCATCACTCGCTGCCTGGCTCGCACCATCGGCGGCGTCGCTGGCCGCGGCTACTGCAGCGGCCGCAGCGGCCACCGCGTCGCTGGCCGAGGCCTGGACCTCGGTCGGCTGCTCGGAGCGCTCGTCGGAGTCGTCGGCGGGCTTGCGAGGAGGCATGACGGGGAGGCTAGTCCCCAGCTGAAGGCACCGACCAGATTTGAACTGGTGTACACGGCTTTGCAGGCCGCTGCGTAACCCCTCCGCCACGGTGCCGGGGGTCACGCATCCTACGCATTTGCACCGGCGTCGCGTCGTGGCACCGGGCGGTGTTGGCCACACGTCGCGCCGCGCCGCCGATTGCTAAGGTTCCGACCCCGCCGCTCTTGGGGCCTTTCGCCCCGAGAAGAGCACCAGGGCCTATAGCTCAGTTGGTTAGAGTGCTCGCTTGACATGCGAGAGGTCACAAGTTCGAGTCTTGTTAGGCCCACTTTCGAAACGCCCCGCCGCCGCGGGGCGTTTCGCGTTTGAGGGGGCGCATCGCCAGGGTTGACCGGCCAAGCAGCGCTTCCTGCTTGCGCCACACGGCGAGCTCGCCATCCGCTTCGACAACGTACTGCTCGTCAGCGCACCTGCGAACGTCGACGAGCGCGAGGCGCTGCTCGCCCACCGCGCCACCGGTGCCGGGTCGGCAGCCCCCGCCGGCGCCGCCGACGATCAGGTTCCGGCGCTCACGGTGACCGAGCCCGTCGACGCCGCAGCTCGCGTGTCGCCTCAGGCGCAGCCCGCCGCCACGATCGCCGACCCGCCCGAAGGCACTCCCGCGCCCGTGCCAGCGCGGGCCCTTCCGGGCGGCAAGCACTCGCTGCGCGACGCGCTCCTGAGCTGGCTGCCGGGCGTGCGCGGCAGCAGCAGCTAACCCGCCAGAGCTTTTCCGGTTACGGCCTGGCGCGCCCCGCGGCGCGCGCGGCCTCCAGCTTCTTCAAGCCGGCCTTCGCCAGGGCGATCTCCAGGTCACGGCGATGGTGGTCTCGTTCCAGGTCGAGGAACTCTTCGCTGTAGCGGTCGACGCTCGGGTGCTTCCGCGGAAGTGGCTGTTGAGCAGCGAGTCGGCGGAGCACCGGCTCGGCTCGCTCCGACCGCGCCGATTTCAGACTGTGCAGGGCGTTGATTCCGATGTCGGGGTCGTCGACCATCTCGATCAGCAGCTCGACGACCCGCGGGGCTTTGCAGTAGTTCAGCGCCCAGAACGCGAGGCCGCGGTCGCTTCCGTGTCGGGGATTGCGGATGATCGCCTCGAGCCGGTCGAGATGCTCGTCCCGCGCGAGGCTCGCCATCGCGTTGCCGAGGGCGTTCTTGAGCCGACGCTGCCCTGCGATCTCGTCGGTCCGCGGGCTAACTGTAGTGCCGATCTCGGGGTCGTCGAGCGCGTCGAACGCGTCGAGCACGGGCACCGCCGCCAGCTTGCGGGCCCGCGGGTCTCGCAGCCCCATCGCCATGGCCGCCCGCACATCGAGGTTATCTGCATCCGCGAGCCACTTCACCAGGATCGGCGCGGCCCGCCTGACTTCGGCCGCTGATGCAAGCTTGGCCCCGGTCCACGCCCAGAGATCAAAGACGTCATCGAACCCCGCTGCACGCAGCTCTTGGAGGACGGGCCGTGCAGCAGCGTCGAAGCTGAGCCAGCCACCCTCCGGCGGCTCGTGGGGCGCCTCTCCTGTGACGCTCTCCCCGGAGGTCGCTTCGGCTCCAGCCGTCATCCGGCGCACGAGGTTCCAATCCCATTCGACCGATTCGTCGGCACGGCGGTATTCCTCGACGAGCGGGGTGAACGCCTCCGCATCGCCAGCGGCGGCGAAGGCCACCAGCTCGTCGTAGTCGCGACGCGGGATTTCGCCGATCAGACCGACGTCCGGGTGGCGCGAGGAGACGCCATGGTCGTGGCCGAACAGCCAGAGCGCCCCGCTCGCATAGGCGGCGGCTTCGGCGGACGCGCCGCGGCGGCTTGCAAGCCGTGCCTTGGCCAGCGCCCAGGTGAACTGCTGGTCGCACATGATCGACGGCACGTCCGACGCAAGCAGCTGCTCGGCCTCTTCGCTGACGCTGACCAGCGACGGCTCTCGAGCAATCAGCGACGCGAGAGCGAGCGGTCCACCGTGGCAATGGTTGCGGCCGCGCTCGGCCTCGGTGCTTGCTCGGTAGTGGTCGGCGGCGCGGTGCACGTCGCCCGCCGCCTCATGATGCGCTGCGAGCAGATAGTGCGCCCCAGCGACCTCCGACGCTGCGTCCGGGTAGTCGCGGATCAGCCGCTCCAGCAGCTCCACGCCAGCTTTGCGCCGGGCTCCACGACGGGACTCCAGCAGGTGCAGGCCCTTGATCCTCAGGTACTGCTCGCGGTTTCCGGGGCGAGCCCGCGCCAGCCGAGCCTCGAAGTCGTCGCGATCACGCCGGCCCCACGCATCGTTGCGATACCAGTCGTCGCTCACGTCGCCGCCGCGTTCAGCACGCGCGCCTCGGCCCGCAGCCCTAGCCGGCCAACCGTCGCTTGACCAGCCCGAGCTGGCTGCGGACCTTCTGAATCTGGATCTCGCGCGGCGTGCGCTCGCGCGGGACGGCGGTGCCCGTGGCGCGGGCGTGCTCGCGGGTCCAGTTCGCGACGACGTGGTCGTAGAGGCGCTCGGCAATGAGGTCGGCGCCGTGGGCGTTGGGGTGGAGCTGGTCCTCGCTGTAGAGCTCCTGCTCGAAGTCCATGAGGTCCTGGAGCGGCACGTACTGCACGTTGCCGTCCTCGAACTCGCGGGCGACGCCGCGCTGCAGGGCGTCGATGACGAGGCGGTCTTCTTCGTAGACGTTGAAGTTCGACTTCACCGGCGCGGTATCCCATTCGCCGGGCATGCGCAGCGCTTCGGGCAGCAGGATCAGCGGCGGCTGGATCGCCTCGATCTGCCAGTAGTTGAACGACCCCCACCCCTTCACGTTCACGTACTCCAGGCGGATCCGGTGCTTGCCGGGGCTCAGGAGCGAGCCGTCGATGCGGTAGCTCCAGGGAGACAGGTCGGGGTTCTCCGTCCCCACGGTGGCCGGGGCGAGCTTGGTGCCCTCGAAGACGCCGAGCTGCTCGCCGTCGAGGGTGACGACCACGTCGGCCGCGGCGTGTTCGAAGTAGGTCCCGCCGACGTCGATCGCCAGGCCGCCGGGGTACCACTCGGGCACGTCGATGTCGACGGCGGCCTTCTCGGACTTCAGCAGCGTCATGCCGTTGCCCGAGTTGCGGGTGCGGCCCTCAAAGCGCTCCTGCAGCCCCATGATCCGCACCGACGGGTGGGTGTCGTGGTAGAGCGCCGCGGCGCGCAGGCGGCGCAGCACGGTGCGCAGCACGCCCGGGTAGAGGTCGGGGGTGCGGTCACCGGCGATCGCCCACTCCAGCTGGCCGTTCATCAGCACGACGAGCTGCTGCGGGCAGAGCATCGGGTGCCCGGTGCGCGCCTCGGGCACGGCCGTCTGCAGCACGGTGACCCAGCCGCCCTCGGTCGCCCAGAGCGCGCCTTCGCGGTTGGGCTCGTTGTCGCACGAGAGGGCGCTGGCGCCCTTGGCGTGGTTGATCTCGACCGCGCGCAGGCGCGAGGCCAGGCGCGAGCTGAGGCGGTTGGGGAACTGCGGGCCCCACGTGTCGTCGCCGCCTTCGATAAACGAGTGCCCGTAGGCATGCAGCAGCCACGGCAGCGGCGTGACCTCAGGGGCTGCGACGAGCTCCGGGAGGTCGTCCGTGTCGGGACGGAGGGCGTTGACGTCGAACCGGGGGCTGCTCATGGGGATGGCCCTCTAGTCGGTCACGACGACGAGCTTTGCACCGGGCGAGCCGGCCTGTCGCTCCCAAGCGGCAGGTACGTCGTCGAGCCCGACCTCTTCGGTGTTGAGTTTGAGCTTGCCGTCCTTGACCTGCGCGAGCAGCTCCAGGAACGCCTCGTGCTTGCGCTCGAGCGTCTGGTTCCAGTTGCTGTAGCCCTGGATCGTGTAGTTGCCGCGGCGCAGCTCGGTCGCGCTGAGGCCGACGCCGAGGCTGGCCGCGTTGCCGACCTGGATCAGGCGGGCGTCTTGCGCGGCGCAGTTGAGCGCGGCCATGGCGGGCGCGCCCCAGGTGAAGTCGATGATCAGGTCGGCGCCGCCCTCGAGCGAGTCGCGCAGCTCCGCCTGGTGCAGGTAGAGCGGGCCGTGGAAGCGCAGCGTCTGGTCGGCGCCGAGCGCCTTGACCTCTTCGAGCGCGGCTTCGCTGCGCCCGATGGCGACGACCTCGCCGGCGCCGGCGTTCTTGGCGATCTGCACGGCGAGGCGCCCAGCGGCACCGGTGGCGCCGGTCACGACGACCTTCTCCCCCGGTTTGATCGCGCCGCGGTCGACGACCGACAGGTACGCGGCGATCCCCGCGATGCCGCAGCCGATCGCGACGGCCGGGTCGGTGCCCTCGGGCAGGTCGAAGGTCTCGTCGGGGTGCAGCAGCAGCTGCTCGGCGAGCGAGCCGTGTTTGAGGTCGCCGGGGCGGCCGAAGTAGACGCGGGAGCCGTCTTCGCGCTCGGCGACGCCCTCCATCCCCGGCGTGTAGGGCGGCTTGGGGCGGATGGCGTAGTACTCGCCGCCCGAGATCATCAGGTCGACGGGGTTGATGCCGGCCGCGAGGACCCTGCCGACCGGGAGCTCGCCTTCGGGCTCGGGCAGATCGCGAACGGAGGGCGTCTGACCGTAGGACTCGATGTAGGCGGCGCGCATGGCGGGGATTATGCCGTGCGCGCCGCCGTCATCGGTGCATGGGAGCGCCCGGCTGCCCGGACGCTCCGAAAACGCGGGTGGCGCTTAGACGCGAACCGTCTGCGACGCGAACACGTCGGCTGCGGCGGTCTGCGCGGCGGCGACGTCGCCGCTGGCGATCGCGCCGACGAGCGCGGTGATCGCCTCGGAGCGGCTGGCTTCGGCCTCGAAGACGGCCAGGCCTTCGCTCTCGAGCGCGTCGAGGCCGGCGTTGAGGCTGTTGAGCGTGAGCTGGGCGGCGAGGTTGCCGCTGACCGAGGCGATGTCGCGCCACAGGTCGCGATAGGCCATGACGGCCGTCTCGTCGCTGGCGCCGGTGACGGCGTCGGCGGCGTTCGCGTCGAAGTCCGAGGAACCGGCTGCACCCTCGACGAGGAGCTTGGCCGTGGCCGCGCGCGCGTCGATAATCTGCTGCGCCAGGCGCGTGCGGTCGCTGGACTCCAGGCCGCTGGCCACGGCGACGAGCAGCTCGGGGCCACCCTCGCGGCGCCAGTCGGTGACGCGCGTGGCGCCCCCGTGGACAACCGTGACGAGACCGGCCTGCTGCAGGCGCTTGATGGCTTCGCGGACGGCGTGGCGGTTGACGCCAAACGTCTCGCTCAGCGTGCGCTCCGAGGGAAGCGGCGCTCCGGGCTCCGCACCTGAGCCGAGGATCTGGTCGCGCAAGCGCCGGTACACGGCGTCGGACACCGTGGTGCGCGCGATGCTGCCTTCAATGTTCATCAGGGGAAGCCTCTCCGTGGCTGTGGTGATGACGCGGCTCGGGGGTTCCGCGGTTCGGGGGTTGAGACGAGGCATCGGGAAATACCAGCGTCATGTAGCGCAAAACGTACCGCCTGACCGGTCCGATTGAAACCTCAAATCGTGAGCGACTGAGCCCTTGGCTCGACCGGAGCGGCTTGGCGCCCAGACATCCGAGGTTCGACCGTCGCCGATTTTCGGTACGGCTCTCCATGAAATACGGAGCGTTTCTCGACGATTCGCTACGTTGCGAAGCTCATGCGGTTTCCATATTGGACAAGTGTGACCATTCTCTGCAAGTCATCCACCGAACGGCCATTCCGGGTCTCGCGGCCGCTCGGCCCTCCCTCCCATAACGCCATTCAGCCCGAGTTCTCGGCCTCTACGCGCATCACCGCCCAGCTGAATGAGCGCTCGCTTCGCCGCCCCCACCCACTCGATCGCGCCGACGCCCCAGCCTGGCGACACCGCCGACGAAGGCTCGCTATGCTGCCTCGGCGCTCATCGCCTTGCGGCTGTAGCTCAGTTGGCTAGAGCGTCTGCTTGCCATGCAGAAGGTCGAGGGTTCGAGTCCCTTCAGCCGCTTAAAGAACGAAGGCCCCGCTGATGCGGGGCCTTCGTCGTTTCGGGGGCCAGCTGGCAGTGGCGCAGCTACCGCGCGACGCTGACGTCGGGCACGACGCCTTCGACGTGCTCGACGTCGAGGTGGCTGAGGTCCTCGACCTCGTGCTCGACCACGATGCCGGCGGCGCGGTCGCGCTGGCGCTGCTCCTTACGCAGCTTGCTCGCCAGGCGCTTCTCGCGCACCTTGGCCTCGCGGTTCATCTTCGCGAACGTCGTCTTCTTCTTGCCAGCCAAGGGTTGCCTCCAATCGCGCAACCGCACCGCGGAGCTGGTGAGCTCGACGGCGATGCTTGGGCGCGGGTTCAGGTCGGCGGACGCACGACCTCGCCCAACTAGGCTAGCCGCGTCGGCACCGCGCGCGCCTTCCGCTCCGGGCGAGGACCCTCCAAAGCCGAGCCCGACGGGGCTTTCGTCGCTCTACGAGACAGCGGCGCGGCGGCCCGCGTCCGTCGAGACCTCTCCCAGCAGGTGGCCGGCGAGCCAGGTCTGGGTCTCGTCGAGCCACTCCCGGTAGTGGCCCATCGCGCAGTGGTCGTCGCCGGGATACAGGAGGAGCTCGGCCGCGGGTGCGCCGGCGGCAAGGTCGCGCGAGTCGCGCGTGCTGAGCAGCGTGTCGTGGTCGCCGTTGATCACGAGCAGCGGCTGCGTGATCTCGGCGTAGCGGCCGTCGAGCGACAGCGCGCGCAGGCGCCGCAGCAGCCCGACGGGCGTCGTGGCTCCGGTGACGTGGGCAAGCGCGTCGAGAATGACCTCGGGCAGACCGAGCTTGGGGCGGAAGCTGCGGTGCGTGGGCGCACCGCAGGCGACCGCGCACACCAGCCGGTGATCGGCAGCGGCCATGCGGGCCGCCCAGTAGCCGCCGAAGCTCACGCCGACGATCCCGACGCGCGACGCGTCGACACGCGGGTCGTCGACGACGGCGTCGATGACGGAGCGGTAGACGGCCTCGGACTTCGGCGACATCGGCTCGGTATAGGCATACGACCCCGGCATCTCCATCACCACGACCCCGAGCCCCGACGCGTGATAGCGCAGGAGCGGCACCAGCAGCTCTTGGACGGTGCCCTCAAGGCCGTTCGTGACGATCACCACCGGGCACTCGGCCTGGCCGGCGGGCAAGCAGCGGTAGGCGTGGACGGTGTCGGCCCCGGCGGGAATCGCGACCTGCTCGACGATCGTCTCCAGCCCCGCCGCGACCGCCGTGGCGAGCGCGTCGAACAGCCGGCGCGAGCGGTGGTAGGCGCGCATGCGCTGCGGCGTCCCGCCCGGGAAGGCGCTCACCTGCAGGTAGGTGATGCATCGCAGAAGCGCACCCACGAGCTCGACCACGGCCGCGCCCTGCTCGGCGGGCAGCGCGGCGTTCGCAGCAGCGAACTGCCGGACCTCGTCGGCTGGCGGCCGCAACGCGTGGTCGGCGAGCAGCGTGGCGTATGGCGCGATCAGCTCCGTGAGCACCTCAACGTTCGCGGCGTCCTCAAGCGACCGCGGCAGGGCCTGCGCCCAGTCGCCGCCGAGCCGCGCGAGCGCCGCCTGCGCGAAGCGGAACTCGTCGAGGGCGATCGCGTCCCAGCATGCGGTCCAGCGCTCGTCCTCCAACGAGCGGCAGGCGTCGATCTGCTGCCGGAACCGGGCAGGGTCGAGCCCGCCCATGTTGGCGTAGCGCTGCGTGAACAGCGCGGGCAGAAAGAGCCCGGCCCCGCGGCGCCGCGCGACGCGCTCGCTCGTGCCAGTCGCCGCGCACGCCGTGACCAGTGCGCGGTCCCTGAATCTCATTGTCGTGTGCACGCGGGACCGTCCTGCTGTCGCCGGCGCAGCGGTCGTCGCTGGCCAGGTAGCAGCACGGTAGACTATTGAACTGGTGTCTAACAAGCCCCGACAGCGGCTCGACGTGGAGGCGCGCCGCGCGCAGCTCCTCGCGATCGGCAGCGAGCTCTTCGCAACGAACCCCTACGACGACGTCTGGATCGACGACGTCGCCGCGAAGGCCGACGTCTCACGCGGCCTGCTCTACCACTACTTCGGGAGCAAACGGGGCTTCTTGCACGCCGTGATCGAGCACGAGACGCGGGCCATCCTCGCCGCGACCACGCCCGATCCAAGCCTCGCCCCCGACCAACGGCTGCAGGCGTCGATCGACGGCTACCTCGACTACGTGAGCACCCATCCGCACGGCTACCGCGCGATCTTCCGCGGCGCGGTCAGCGCCGACGAACGCGTCCGCGAACTCGTCGACGACAACCTCCGCCGCCAGGAGCAGCGCATCCTCGCCGCCTTCTCCGGTGATGACGAACCCAGCGAGCGGCTGCGGCTCGCAATCCACGGCTGGCTCGCGTCGCTCATCGCGATCGTCCTCGACTGGCTCGACCGCCCCACCGTCGACCGCGCCGAGATCCGCGACCTTGCGATGTCGACGCTCCACGCGTCGGTCGCCGCGGCGCAAACGCGCTGAGCGCCCCTCGACGAACGCGCGGCGCCGCGCTACCCTCGGTGCTGACCGGCTTCTGGTCTGACTGCGCGCGGCGCATCGGATCGCGACTGCGGCCCCCACGCTCCCTGGGGTCGCGCCAAACCATCCTGAGCTTCCTGCGCGGCGTTTCGACGCCTGGCGCGGCGACGGGCGCCTCCGAGCGGGGCGGCCGAACGCGTACGCCCCTCAGCGGGGCACCGCAGGGCGACGGACGGCTTGGCCGAGTGCTGGAGCAACGCACCATGCCATCAACGATCTACCTCACGAGTGGCGACGTGTTCACCGTCTCCGCCAGCTACGCCGACGCGATCACCGCGATGCTCGACCCTGCCGAACTGCCGCGGGCGTTCACGACGATCCGGTTCACGGACCCCGAAGCCGACTGGTACGACGAAGAAGACGGCGACCCGACCTACGAAGAAGCGCCGCTGATCGTGCGGCCCGCCGCGCTGACCGCGGTGCGGGCGCTGATGCCGAGCGACGAGCAGGCGCTGGCCCGCGCCCGCGAACGCCAGCGC
>JAEZDB010000278.1 GCA_023429855.1 Actinomycetes bacterium | reverse complement strand
CCGCTGGGACGCTCGCGATCACGCGAGAGCGCACCGGCTTGCTCGCGCCGCGCTGCCGGTCCACGCGGAGGACGCGGCTCGCGCTGCTTCTTCTTGCTGGGGCGGTTGCCGGAGCCGACGCGCCGTTTGGGGCTCACTGCTTCACCGCGTCGATCGCGGTCTGCTCGGCTTCATCGACGTTCGGGGTCTTGGGGTCATCTACGGCCTTCACGTCGGGGGCGATGCCCTTGCCGCGAGAGACGTCTTCGCCCTTCGCAACTCCGGCCCCACCGAGGTTACGGCCCTTCGGCGTGTAGTACTGGCCGACGGTGATGTCCATCGCCCCGCCCTGCGACAGCGGGATGATCTCCTGGAACACGCCCTTGCCGTAGGTGCGGGTGCCGTAGACCTTCGCCCGGCCGCGGTCTTGGAGCGCCCCGGTCACGATCTCGGCTGCCGACGCGCTATTGCCGTCGACGAGCACCGCAATGGGAAGCTTCGGGAACGCCGGCTCGTCGCCAGCCTCGATCGTCTTCGTGCGCACCGAACGGCCGCGAGTCGTGACGATCGTGCCGCCCTTCAGGAACAGGCTCGAGATGTCTTGCGCTTCGCTCACCAGGCCGCCGGGATTGCTGCGCAGGTCGAGCACGATCGACGTCGCGCCTGCGCGCGTCATCTTCTTGATGCCGTCTTCGACCTCTTGGTTGGCGTCGGTCGAGAAGCTCGCCAGGCGCACCACGCCGACCTTCGCGTCCTTGTCGTAGCGCGCTTCGACGGCGGGCACGCGTACCTGCGCGCGCTTGACCTTGCGCTCGATCACCTCGCCGTCGCGCCGCAGCTGCAGCACCACGGTCGTGCCCTCGGGGCCGCGGATCAGCGAGCTTCCAGCCTGCGTCGACTTGCCGGCCAGGGTCTTGCCGGCGGCGCGCACGATGATGTCGCCGCTCTCGAGGCCCGCCTTCTCCGCGGGCGACCCGGGATAGACCTTGCCGATCTCCAGGCCAGCGTTGACCTTGCTCACCTCGACGCCGATGCCCTCGAACTTGGAGTCCTTGACCTCGTCGAACGCCTTCAGGTCCTTCGGCGAGAGGTAAGCGGAGTACTGGTCGTCGAGGCTGTCGACCGCTGCACGCAGCGCGGCCTCCTCGATCTTGCGCTGCGGCACCTCGCGGTAGTAGCGGCGGTGCAGCACACCGAGCGCCTCACCGATCCGGGCGTTGTCCTGGTCGACGAACGCATTCTGGGCAAAGCCGGGGAGCCGGTCAGGGTGTCCGCCGAGCCACATGCCGGCGCAGAGCGCCACCAGCACGACCACGACGGGGATCAGGAATCGCCGCAAGGTTTTCATCGACCGCCCAGCGTACGCAGGCAGATGTCAAAGCGGCGTCAGGGCCGTCCAGAGCACCATCTCGCGGCGCCCGAGACCACCTGCGTGCTCAATGGCCCAAGGGGCCACCTCCGCGCGCGGGCGGCCTCGGCCATCCACGATATGGCGCTCTGGAGAGCGCGGTCAGACTTTGAGGAAGCGGCGGAGGCTCAAACCAGAGCCAAGGGCCGAGACGCCGATGGAGGCGAGCATCAGGAATCCGGCGAGCACCGCGAAGCTCACGGTCGAGAGGCCGTTGACGACGGGCACGTTCTCGATCGGGCCGAGCAGCGCCGTCTTGGCGACGAGCAGCACGAGGATGGCGGCCACGCCGCCGATGAAGCCGACGACGAGGCCTTCAAGCACGAACGGGATGCGGATGAACCAGTCGGTGGCGCCGACGAGCTTCATGACCTCGACTTCACGGCGCCGCGCGAAGAGCGACAGGCGGATGGTGTTGCCGACGAGCAAGATGCTGGATCCGATGAGGAGCACGGCGAGCAGACCGGTGCCGAGCTTGATCGAGTTCATGACCGAAAGGACCTTCGAGGTCTCTTTGACGGTTTTGACCTCTTCGATCTTCGGGTCGACCGGCGCGGGCTCACCTGCGGCGTTGGTCGGCGCAAGCGCAGCGACGATCGCAGCGATGTTGTCGGGGTCCTGCGGGGTGATGCGCAGCGTGTCGGGGAGCGGGTTGGAGCCGAGCACCTTGTAGGCCTCTGGTGCGATCTTGCGCTGCTCCTTGATCGCCTGCTCCTTCGAGATGTACTCGACGCTCTTCACGTTGGGCGTGCTCTTGATCAGGGCGGTGACGCGTGCAACGTCTTTGCTGGTGGCGTCGGTCTGCAGGAAGACCGGCACGTAGACGCGACCGCGCGTGGCGTCGGCAGCGGCCGACGCCATCTGCATGACCGGCACGAACGCGCCGAGCACGAGCATCGTCACGAGGACCGAGGCCATGGCAGCGAACGACGGAACCGCGTTGCGGCTGAGCGAGCGCCAGACCTCGCGGAGGGCGAAGGAGAGGTTCATCGGTAGTCGTCCTCGTTGAGCAGCTCGGTGTCGGGGGCGCCCTGCAGGTGGTCGAGGCGCTCGCGCACCCGGCCGACTTCGACGTCGCGCATCATGGCGCCGAACTCGTCGGTGGTTTGCTCGCCCGCGGCGTACATGCCGGAGGCCTCGTCGCGCACGACGCGGCCCTGGGAGATCTCGATGACGCGGCGGCGCATCTGGTCGACCATGTGGTGGTCGTGCGTGGCGACCAGGACGGTCGTGCCCGCGCGGTTGATGCGGTACAGGAGCTGCATGATCCCGATCGACGTCTTCGGGTCGAGGTTGCCCGTGGGCTCGTCGGCCAGGAGCAGCGGCGGGTGGTTCACGAACGCGCGCGCCACGGAGACGCGCTGCTGCTCGCCACCGGAGAGCTGGTCGGGGTACTGGTGCAGCTTGGTGGAGAGACCGGTGAGGCGCAGCACGTCGGGCACCTTCGAGCGGATCTCCTTGCGGTTCGCGCCCGTCGCCGACAGCGCGTAGGCGACGTTGTCGTACACGGTGCGGTTCGGCAAGAGCTTGAAGTCCTGGAACACCACGCCGAGGTTGCGGCGGTAGTACGGCACGCGCTTGCGGGTGATGTCGGCGAGGTCGCGGCCGGCGACGGTGATCGAACCCGACGTGGGCTCGTCCTGCTTGGAGAGCAGGCGCATGATCGTCGACTTGCCGGAGCCGGTCGAGCCGACGAGGAAGAGGAATTCGCCGCGGCGCACGTTGAGCGTCGCGTTGTCGAGGCCGATCGTGCCGTCGGGATAGTGCTTGCTGACGTTCCGCAGCTCGATCACGTTGCGCGGGTCGTGCGGCAGCGCGGCGGAGCGTGCAGGCGGCCCGACAGGCTGCATCTGCCGCCGCCGGCGCGCAGGCAGGCGGCGTGAGTTGGAGCTCTCGATCGAGGAAGCCATCGAATGCAAGGTACAAGGCAACCCCCCGATTCACCTCCAGTTGCAGCGAGTGTTGCAGTGGAGGCTGCGCACACAGGAATCCCTGGACGTAGCCACACCGGTAAGAGGTGCGTCCGGGCTCGCGGTCGGGCGCCTTCCGGCCCCGCTAGCGTTGCTGGCGTGTCGATCGCCATCTCTTCAACGGCTGCCCCGAAGGGCCTGCCTATCCACAAGCTGTCGCTTCCGGGCACGCGTGCGCTCACGATCATGGTCGCGTTCGACGCTGGTTCGCGGTCCGAGCGCCCGGAGGAGAACGGCATTGCGCACTTCCTCGAGCACCTCGTGTTCAAGGGCGGCGAGAAGTACCCGCACTACCGCGACGTCAACGGCACCGCCGAGCGCATGGGCGGCATGCTCAACGCGTTCACGAGCCAGGACCTCGTGGCCTTCCACATCACGGTGCGTGCTGAGCGCGCGCCCGAGGCCCTCGACCTGCTGACCGACTTCGTCGGCCGCCCGCACATCGACGTCGACGAGCTCGACAAGGAGCGCGGCGTCGTGATCCAGGAGATCCAGCGCGCCGACGACCAGCCCTCGTCGGTCGCCGGCGACCTGATCGACAAGGCCGCCTTCGGCGACCACCCGCTCGGCCGCACGATCCTCGGTCCCGAGGAGCACCTGCGCACCTTCACCCGCGACCAGATCGTCGCCTTCCGCGACCGTCAGTGGGCGCCCAGCCGCGGCGGCGCGTACCTCGTCGGCAACCTCGAGCACCTCCCCGAGGACGCGGCGCTCGGCGAGCTGTTCGACCGCTTCCCGGCCCCGGCCAAGCCCGAGTCGAACCTCACGTTCCCGCAGCTCACGCCGCGCACGCTCATCGAGAAGCGCGACACGAACCAGTCGCACCTGCGCATCACGTACCAGCCGCAGATCGACGCGGCCAACGCCCGCGAGCGCGCGGCGCTGCGGCTCTACGGGTCGATCCTCGGCGGCTCGATGAGCTCCCGGCTCTTCGACGAGCTTCGCGAGCAGCGCGGCCTCTGCTACTCCGTGTGGGGCTACGAGCACGTGCATGCCGACGGCGCCCAGCTCAGCCTCGGCGCCGGCCTGGAGTCCGCCAAGACGGGCGAGGCCTACACCCGCATGCGCGAGATCGTCAACGAGATGCGCACCGGCGGCATCACCGCCGACGAGCTCGAGCTCGCCCGTGCCTACGCCTCCGGCCGCCACATCTTGGCGACCGAGTCCTCCGGTGCCGTCGCGCGCCTGGCCGCGAGCCAGTCGATCATCTTCGAGGAAGAGATCAACCCCGATCGCGTGATCGACCTCATCGACAGCATCACGCTCGACGAGGTCAACGAGATCGCCCAGCGCGTGCCCGACGAGGCCGCCGTCGCGTGCGTCGGCCCGCACGAGGCCGACGAGTTCGACTGGAGCGCATAAGCGCTCTGCGGGCGGTGTGAGCGTGACGACCACCGCCCGGTCCACCCCGCGACTGATCGACGCCGTGTGGGAGTCCGCTGCGCCGACGGTTGACGGCGGCGCGGTGCGGGTTCTGCCCGACGGCTGCGTCGATCTGATCTGGCACGGCGACCGTCTGGTCGTCGCCGGTCCAGATCGCGTCGCCCGGATGGCGGAGGTGCGCCCTGGCGCGGCGTCGTGCGGGGTCCGGTTCTTGCCAGGTTCGGCGCGCGCGGTGTTCGGTGTGTCTGGCGAAGCGCTCGCCGCGGGGTCGCAGCCAGCCGTCGACGTACTGGGCTCAGACGAGGCCGAGCGGCTCACCGAAGCTCTCGCCGCCGCGCTCCCCCGCGCGCGTCCGGAGCTGCTGCGCCGTTGGGCGGGTTGCCGCGTCGCGCTCGGGGCCTCCCGCGACCCCGCCGTCGCCCGCGTCAGCGACTTGCTCACCGCCGACCCGACCCTTCGCGTGGCCGACCTGGCGAGTCGCGTCGGCTACAGCGAGCGTCAGCTCCGGCGCCGCGTGCAGGCCGAGGTCGGGTACGGACCCAAGCTGCTCGCGCGCATCCTGCGTCTCCAGCGCACGCTCAGCCTGGTGCGCGCCGACCGCTCGCTCTCGCTCGCGGACGCGGCGCTCAGCGGCGGCTACGTCGACCAAGCGCACCTCAGCCACGACTGCTCGGCGCTCGCCGGCACCACCGCTGCAGCGCTGCTTGGCAGCCGGTCGGGCAACGACGTCGAAAACCGGACGCTGCCCGACCAGCCCCGCCAGGCCGCATTAGCCGGTCGGGCAACGACGTCGAAAACCGGACGCTGCCCGACCAGCCCCGCCAGGCCGCAGCAACCGGTCGGGCAGCGACGTCGAAAACCGCACACTGCCCGACCGCCCCCGCCAGGGCCGCGTCAGCCGATCGGTGTGCAGAGCTCGATCAGCGTGCCCCACGGGTCACGGATCCAGGCGACGGTCTGGCCGTGCGGCTTCACCGTCGCGGGAGCCAGGAGGGTGCAGCCAGCGTCGAGGGCGGTGGCGACGGCGGCGTCGACGTCGTCGGTGGTGAAGGCCAGCTCGATGTTGGCCGGCTTGTCGGTCAGCGCGGGCCGGTGCGGGCCACCGGGGAAGTTGCCCTCCCCCAGCTGGTCGCTGGCGAACGCGAGCACGGTCGAGCCGGTGTCGAGCTCCCCGTAGTCGCCCGTCGGCACGGCAAAGCGGATCTGCTGCCCGAAGGCGCGCTCGTAGAGCGCCAGGGCAGCGGCGACGTCGGGGACGTAGACGATCACCCAGGCGAGCTTGAGTTGCGGAGCAGCCACGACGGCCTCCTTCGTGGTCGGACTGTTGCCATCCTGCCGCGCGCCGGCTGCGCTGTCTTGGAGAAAACGGACGCGCGACGGCCAGGCCGCCCCGGGAAGCGAGCTACTCGCCGACGAGCGGTATCCCGGCGTCGCGGCCGATCGAGACCATGCGCTCGATCGGGATGCGGGCCTTTTCGGCGAGGTGCGCGGGCACGGTGACTTCGCCGCTCATGTCGCGCAGGGTGTCGCGCAGCTTGGGCAGGGTGATCATCTTCATGTAGCCGCAGGCCGCTTCGGGGTTGGCGGCGACGAAGTTCGTGTCGGGCGAGGTTTGGCGGAGGCCGTGCAGCATGCCGACCTCGGTCGCGACGATCGCCGTGCGGTGGCCGCCGGCCTTGGCCTGGTCGGCGGCGTAGTCCAGCATCCCACCGGTCGAGAGCATGTGGACGCCGCTGGTGTCGACGTCGCCGCTGGCGACGTACTCCATGACCGACGTCGAGCAGCCGCACTCGGGGTGGATGAGGAAGTCGGCGCCGGGGTTCTCGGCGCGGACCTTCTCGATGTCGCTTGGGCGGATGCCGGCGTGCACGTGGCACTCGCCGTCCCACACGCGGAGGCCGGGGTGACCGGTGACCTTGGCGACGTAGGACCCGAGGAACATGTCGGGGCCGAAGAGGATCTCGACATCGGGACCGTGTTCGCGGACGATGTGCTCGATGACGGCGACGGCGTTGCCGCTGGTGCAGCAGTAGTCGGTGAGGGCCTTGACCTCGGCGGTCGTGTTCACGTACATCACCGTGATCGCACCGGGGTGCTGCTCCTGCCAAGCCTTGAGCTGCGGCGCCGTGATCGAGTCGGCGAGCGAGCAACCGGCGTTCACGTCGGGAATCAGCACGGTCTTCTCCGGGCTGAGGACCGAGGCCGTCTCGGCCATGAAGTGGACGCCGCAGAAGGCGATCACCGGCTGGGCGACCTTGGCGGCCTCCTGCGAGAGGTACAGCGAGTCACCGACGATGTCGGCGACGCCCTGGATCTCGGGCAGCTGGTAGTTGTGGGCCAGGATGACGGCCTGCCGCTCGGTCGCGAGGGAGCGAACCTCGGCGGAGAGCTCGGCGATCTGGGCGGCGCTCAGCGCCTCGGGCGCGGTGGTGGCTGCCATCGGAAGGTCGATCATGGTCGTCCTCGGCGGGGTGCGGTCGACGTCGGAGAGGCCCGACACCAACGAGGATAGGGACCCGCGCCGCGCCACCTCACCTCCGGTGCGCCCGTACCCACCTTGTCCTCCAAAGTGGCGGCAATGACCAGGAAATTGGGAACAGCCAGAATTCCCGTGGTACGTTCGCCTCTCGCGCCCACGCGCGTCCACCCATGACCCCTGGAACGGCGACCCCCCTAGCTGACGCGCTGCGCCGAACCACGTCGGGCGATCCGCTCTCCGCGGCCCGGCGATCGACCAGTGCTGCGCCCACGCTCATCCCGTCGGATCCCCGGCTTCATGAGCTGCTCGAACACACCCTTGACGCGGCCGTGCTCGTCGACTCGACGGGCACGATCGTGGCGACCAACTCGCCGGCCCGCGACGCCCTCGACGGCATCGGACCGGGGCTCGCCATCGATCAGCTGTGGGTCCAGCCTGCGCCGCCCGAAGCGCTGAGCACCGCGCTGCCGCGCACCGTGCGCGAGGGCCGTTGGCACGGGAGTTTGCCGATGCCCTGGCACGGCACGTCGATCGAGGTCGAGCAGTCGCTGTTCGGGCACCACACGCCGGAGGGGCGCCTGGTGGCGATCTCCGTGATCGGCGCCCCGGCCAGCAGCGCGCCGCGCGCGACCCTTGCCAATGCGATCGCCGCGGGCACGCACGCCCTGAGCGAGAGCGTCAGCCTGGCCGCGTCGGCAGCGCGCACGGTCGCGGCCGTCCATCGGCACGGTTTGGTGCATCGGGGCCTTTCGCCCGAATCGTTCGTGCTCGGCGACCAGCCCGGCAGCGTCTTCATCACCGGGTTCGAGACGGCGCGGCCCCTGCGCGCCGGCGTCACCGCCACGCCCGAGTGGGACGGCACCCTCGACGGCCCCCTCGCTTATGTGTCGCCGGAGCAGACCGGCCGCGTGAACCGCGCGGTCGACTACCGCTCCGACCTCTATTCGCTCGGCGTCGTCCTCTACGAGCTGTTCACCGGCAGCACGCCGCTCACCGCCGACGACCCGCTGGAGTGGGTCCACGCGCACGTGGCTCGCGTGCCGCAGACCCTGCGCGAACGGGCCCCGCACCTGCCGGCCGCGCTCGACGAGATCGTCATGCGACTGCTGGCCAAGGACCCGGAGGACCGGTACCAGAGCGCCGCCGGCCTGGTCGCCGACCTCGACCGCTGCGTGACCGAGCTGGAGAACACCGGCACGATCCCGCCGTTCCTGCTCGGCTCGCGCGACATCTCCGACGTGCTCCAGGTACCGCAGCGCCTCTACGGCCGCGAGCAGCACCTCGAGCTGCTGACCGACGCACTCGACCGCGTGACGCGCAACGGGGAGGCGGAGCTCGCGCTCGTGGCCGGCCCCGGCGGCATCGGCAAGTCCACGCTCGTGCAGGCGCTGCGCGAGCAGGTGACCCGTGTCGGCGGCGTCATGATCTCCGGGTCGTTCGGCGCGCAGCAGCGCGGCGTCCCGTATGCGCCGTTCGCCGAGGCCATCAACGAGCTCGTCCAGCAGTCGCTCGTGCTGCCGCCCGCCCAGCTTGCCGCGCACCGCGAGCAGCTGCAGGCCCGCGTCGGCGTCCATGGCGCCGTGATCATCGACCTGGTGCCGCGAGCCGCGCTCGTCCTCGGCGAGATGCCGCCAGCGCCGCCCATCCCCTTCCACGAGACGCAAGCGCGCGCCCATCGCGTGATCGGCAGCTTCCTCGACGCCCACGCCCAGGAGCGGCCCGTCGTGATCGTGCTCGACGACCTGCAGTGGGCCGATCCGGCGACGCTGCAGCTCGTCGCCGACCTGCTCGACCACGCCCGCACCCGCCGCGTCTTGATCGTGGGGACGTACCGCGACGACGCGCTCAACCCCGATGACCCGCTGACGACGCTCACGCTCGAGCCGGGTCTGGCGGAGACGACGATCCAGTTGCAGCCGCTGCCCATCGGGTCGGTCCGCCAGCTCCTGGCTGAGACGCTCGGCACCACGCAGCAGAACTGCGCGGAGCTCGCGGTGGTCGTCGCAGAGAAGACGGGCGGCAACCCCTACTACCTCATGCAGTTCCTCGACGATCTGCACCGCGACGGGCTGATCGCCAACGACCGGTCCGGCGGCGGGTGGCAGTGGGACGCCGAGCGCGCGGCTGCGGCTGCCGTCACCGACAACGTCGTCGATCTGATGTCGGGTCGCCTGCAGGCGCTGCCAGACGACACCCAGCGGGTACTCGCCGTCGCGGCCTTCCTTGGGAGCCCCTTCGACCGCCGTTCGCTGGCGGCCTCGACGGGCCACACCGAGCGTTCGGTCGAGACCGACCTGTGGGACGCGATGCGCCAGCGCCTGGTGCTCGCCCGCGGCGACGGCTACCGCTTCTCCCACGACCGCGTAGAGCAGGCGGCCTACGAGCTCGTGCCAACCCACGAGCGCGCCGAGCTGCACCTGGAGATCGGCCGCCGCCTGATGGCGAGCATGTCGGCCGAGGAGCTCGACGAGCGCGTCTTCACCATCGCCGGCCACGTCAACGCCGGCCGCGAGCTCGTCGTCGACCCGCGCGAGCGCTACGACTACGCCGCCCTCGGGCTCCGCGCCGGCCGCAAGGCCATCGCGACCGCCGCGCACCGCTCAGCCCGCGACTACCTCGCCACCGCGCTGGAACTGCTCCCCGCCTCGGCGTGGGAGGCCGACTTCCGCCTCGCGTTCGACGTCCGCCTGGAGCTGGCGCGGTGTGAGCACCTCGGCGGCGACATCGAAGCCGCGGACGCCCTCGCAGGGGCCCTGATCGACCATGCCGAAGCGCCAGACGACATCGCCGTCGCCTACGCGCTGCGCATCGAACTGCTGCTGGCGCGCAGCGAACCGGGCGCGGCCGCCAAAGCCGGCGTCGAGGGTTGGCGCCGTCTCGGGCTCCCGATCGAAGACCAGCCGTCGTATGCCGACGGAGACCGCTCCGTGGAGCGCATCTGGGCGCTGCTCGGCGACCGGCCGATCGAAGACCTCCTCACGCTGCCGCCGGCCTCCGACCAGGTGCAGCTGGCGTCGATCACGCTCTTCGGCCCCTTGCTCACCTCAGCGTTCCTGGCTGAGCGGCACGACCTCGCGATCTACCTGATGTCGGAGAACACCCGTCTCAGCTTGGTCCACGGCAACACGCCGGCGTCGCTGTTGCTCCATGCACTGTTCGGGTCGCTGCTGGCGGGGCGCTTCGGCCGCTACGACGACGGCCGCCGCTTGGGTCACGCCGCCTACGAGATCATCCAGCGCGCCGGCATCCTGCCGCTGGCTGCGCAGACCGCCGTCTACGTCGGCAACACGACCTACTGGACCGATCCGTTTGGCTCGTGCCTGCCGTTCTTCCGCACCGGCTTCGACGCCGGCGTTCGCGCGGGCGACCTTGCACACGCCGGATTCTGCGCCCTGTTCGGGCTGATCATGCGGTACTCCGGCGGCGATTCACTCGACGACATCGAGCGCGAATCCGAGCCGCTCTTCGCGTTCGCCGACGATATGAAGCTGCCCGAGAACCGCGACGCGCTGCTGATCGTCGAGCGCACCGTGCAGTCGCTGCGGGGCCGCACGAGCGAGTTCGGCAGCTTCGGCAGCGATACGTTCGACGAAGCCGAGTACCTGAACCGGATGTGGACGGAACGGCCGCCGTTCTACCACGCGATTCTCGCGATCCACCAAGCGTCGGCGTACGTGTACGCGCGCCGCACCGCCGACGGACTCGCCGCCGCCGAGCGCTTCGACCAGGTGCGCGGGGCGCTCGCGTTCCACGCGCTGATGGGCGAGGCCGAGCCGTGGTTCGCATTCGCGCGAGCAGCGGCCTGGGACGACGCCGAGCATGAGAAGAAGCTCGCGCTGCGCGAGCGGATCGCCCAGGCGCAGTCGCAGCTTGAGGTGTGGGCCGCCCACTCGCCAGCGAACTTCCGGGCGCGCGCCGATCTGCTCGCTGCAGAGCTTGCCCGCATCGACGGGGATCACGACCGCGCCGCCGCTGGCTACGAGCGCGCGATCGCCGCCGCGCAGGAGCACGGCGTCATCCATCACGAGGCCTTCGCGCGCGAGCTCGAGGGTCGCTTCTACCTCGGTCGCGGTCTCACGTCGGTCGCGCACGCGTGTCTGCGCGAGTCCCGCGACCGCTACGAGCGGTGGGGCGCCGCGGGCAAAACCGCTCAACTCGAGGCCGAGTTCCCAGGGGTGCTCGGCAGCCGCGCCGGTAAACCGCGCACGCCCGAGGTCGACATGCTCGCCGTCGTTCGCGGGTCGCAGGCGATCTCCGGCGAACTCGACCTCGAGCAGCTCCCGACGACGCTGCTGCGGATCGCCGTCGCGGCCGGCGGCGCGCAGGCTGGGCACCTGCTGCGCGTCAGCGGCGGCGTCGCCGAAGTCGCGGCCGTCGCCCAGGTCCAGCACGAGACCGTCCACGTGACGCTGCCAGGACAGGACGGCGCTGCCGAGGTGCCGCGGTCGGTCGTCGACTACGTCGTGCGAACCGGCGAGCGTGTGCTGCTGCGCGATGCTCGCTCGGACGCGGTCTTCGGCCATGACGAGGTGATCGTCAGCGGCGGTGTGCGTTCGCTGCTCGCCCAGCCGATCGTGCGCCACGGCTCCGTCGTCGGCCTGCTCGTGCTCGAGCACCGGCTGGTGACCGACGCGTTTACGCCGCAGCGGCTGACCGCCGTCGAGATGTTGGCGGCGCAGGCCGCGATCTCCGTCGAGACCGCCCAGCTCTACCAGGAGGTCCGCGAAGAGAACCGCGTGCGCCGCCGCACCGAGGAAGAGCTGCGCGCCAGTGGCGAGCAGTTCCGCTCGCTCGTGGAGTCGGCGCCCGACGCGATCCTCATCACCGACGCGTTCGGGCGCGTGGTGCTCGTGAACTCGCGCGCTGAGCAGCTCTTCGGCCTCGACCGCGACGAGCTCGTCGCGCGCACCGGTGACCAGCTCGTCCCTGAGATCGAGTGGACGGGCCGCCCGCCGGCGCCCGACGCCGCCGCCGGCATCGAAGTGGAGCGCCGGGGCGTGGCGAACGACGGGAGCACGTTCCCCGTCGAGGTCACGCTCAGCCCTCTCGAACGCCCCGAGGGCCCCTGGACGATCGCGGTCGTCCGCGACGTGACCGAGCGCAAGCGCCTCGAACAGGAGCTCGAGCAGGCTGCCGACCACGACGCGCTGACGGGGCTGCTGAACCGTTCACGCCTGGAGCGCGAACTCGAAGCGGCGATCGAGAACGTCGAGCGCAGCCGCAGCGTCGCCGTGCTGCTCGTGCTCGACCTCGACCGCATCCGCGACATCAACGACTCACTCGGCCCCGGCGTCGGTGACGAGCTCATCAGCGGCGTGGCTGCCGCCATCGCCGAACGCATCCGGCCCACCGACACGCTGGCCCGCCTTGACGGCGACGAGTTCGCGCTGATCCTCTCACGCACGGATGGGGCCGGCGCCGAGGTGCTCGCCGAGGAGCTGCTGACGCTTGTGCGGGAGTTCGCGCTCGAGCGCGACGGTCGCACGGTGCGCACCACCGCGAGCGTGGGCATCGCACCGATCACCACCGGCAGCGACACTGCGCAGAGCCTGCTCGCCGCCGCCGACGTGGCCCTGAACGAGGCCAAGGAGGCCGGACGCGACCGCGTCGGGGTCTACACGCCGGACTCCCATCGCCGTGCCAGCGAGCGCCACACGTGGTCCGAGCGAATCCGGCGCGCCCTTGAGCACGATCAGTTCACGCTCCACGCCCAGCCGATCCTCGACCTGCGTACCGGCCGGACGACGCACGCCGAGCTGCTGATCCGCATGGACGACGACGGCACGCTGATCGCCCCGGGCGAGTTCCTGCCGACGGCCGAACGGACCGGCAGCATCACGGCGATCGACCGCTGGGTGATCCGCGAGGCCGCACGCCTTGCTGCCGCGCAGCCAGACGGCCTCTTGGAGCTCAACCTCTCTGCCCGCTCGCTGGCTGATCTCGAGCTGCCGAAGTACATCGAGCAGGAGCTCGATCGCGCTGGTGCCGACCCGTCGTCGCTCATCTTCGAGATCACGGAGACAGCCGCGATCGCCAACCTCGCCAGCGCCGCCACGCTCGCCGAGCAGCTCACCAGCCTCGGCTGCCGCTTCGCGCTCGACGACTTTGGCGTGGGCTTCGGCAGCTTCTACTACCTCAAGCGCCTGCCGCTGCACTACATCAAGATCGACGGCGACTTCATCCAGTCGCTGACCCGCAGCCAGACCGATCAGCACGTGACGAAGGCGATCGTCGACGTCGCCCAGGGCATGGGCCTGAAGACCATCGCGGAGTTCGTCGAAGACGCCGAGACGCTTGAGCTGCTGCGCACCTACGGCGTGGACTACGCCCAGGGCTTCCACATCGGCCGCCCCGCGCAGATCGAAGAGCCCGGCGCCAAGTAAGGGCGGGCAGCGGTCCCGGCCGCTAGTGCAGCTCGATCAGCATCGACAGGTCAAGCGCTGGAGCGCTATGCGTGAGCGAACCAAGTGAGAGCAGGTCGACGCCGGTCTCTGCGACGGGCCGCAGCTTGCCGATCGCCAGCCCGCCGCTGGCCTCGGTAATCGCCTTGCCGGCGCACCGCTCCACGGCTTCGCGGAGCGTGCGCAGGTCCATGTTGTCGAGCAGGACGCGCGGGGCGCCGGCCGCGAGCGCCTCGTCGAGCTCGGCAAGGTCGCGGACCTCGCATTCGAGCGGCAGGTCGGGTGCGGTGGCGCGGGCCGCCTCGATCGCGGCGGTGATGCCACCGGCGACGGCCGCGTGGTTCTCCTTGATGAGCACCATGTCGAAGAGCCCGATGCGGTGGTTGGCACCTCCGCCGTCGAGCACAGCGCGCTTCTGCAGATGGCGCAGCCCCGGCACGGTCTTGCGGGTGTCGAGGATCTGCGCGCCGGTGCCCTCGATCTCGCGGACGCAGCGCGCCGTCAGCGTCGCGACGCCGCCGAGCTGCTGGAGGAAGTTCAGCGCCGTCCGCTCGCCGGCCAGCAATGCGCGGGCGTCGCCACGGGCTTCGAGGACGGGACCGCCGTCACGCCATACGCCGGGGTCGGCGAGCAGCTCGACCTTGACCGCGGGGTCGCAGGCGCGCAGCGCGGCGACGGCGCAGTCCAGGCCGGAGAGCACGCCCGGCTCTTTCTGGACGACGCGGGCGGTTGCCGTCGTGCCCTCGGGCACGGTGGCGACGGCGGTGACGTCGCGATCTCCGATGTCTTCGGCGAGCGCGACCGCAACGGCACGGTTGAGCTCCTCTTGGAGCAGACGGGCGAACTCGGGCGCGTCGGGCACGTTCGCGAGCGTATGCGATCGGCGTGCCGAGCTTGCGGCTCGTCGAGGCCAGCGGTCGACGGGACCGACCAGATATGCGTCCGCTCCCGGGGTCTCGGCGCCATCGCGATCACGTCCCGCGTCATCTTCGGGTGGCCCAGTCCCCTTGGGCGCGCGCACCCCTCCTGGCGCGCGAGGAGTCGTCCAATCGCTGGCGAACCCTCAATGTGGGGCGGTTTCTTGCCGATTCCCTACCAGGCACCTCCCCGTGTTTTCCCTCCCCCGTATCCGGTCCGCTGTTGTCGCGCTTGGCGCGACCCTGCTCGCGACCCTCGGAGCGGAAGCCGCACGAGGGGCTGATCCGGCGGCGACTCGCTACGTGGTCAAGGGCGACGCCACGTCGGCGCAGGCCTACACCGTCGGAGACGGCGAATATCCGTGGACCGTCGCGATCGTCGCGCGCGGGCTCAATGCCGTCGAAGGGCACTTCTGCGGCGGCACGCTCATCGCACTCGACCGCGTGTTGACCGCAGCGCACTGCATCGACCCGAACGGCCCGAACCAAGCCACCGCCGACTCGCTCGATGTAGTGGTGGGTCAGGCGTCGCTGTCGGCGTCGGGCTGTCCGGTGGCGAGCGCGTTCGTCCGCCCCTGCTCCCCATCCGGCACCCCGGGGGAGCGCGTCGGCGTGCGACAGATCAGCTTGCACGCCAAGGCCGACACCGTCGGCTACCGCTACGACCTCGCGATCCTGACGCTGGCGCATCCCGTCAGCGAGGCCTTCACCGACGCGGTGGTCGCGCCCGTGGCGTCGGAAGGCGAGACGCTGCCCGACCTCTACGTTCCCGGTCTGGCGGTGTCGACGACGCCAGAGGCGTGGGCGCCCGGCACGCAGCTGTGGACGTTCGGGTGGGGCGCTACGGGCAACCGCTTCGAGCCGGGTTCGCGGCCATCCGCGTCGGCCTACCCGACCACGCTCTACAAGGGCGGCGGCGCCACGATGCAGCGCCTGCCTGACACCGAGTGCAGCAGCCGCCACGGCGCGACGAACTTCCGCGCCACCGACATGCTCTGCGTCGGCCAGCCCTCACCCAACGCCGTCGCCGGGGCCGACGCCTGCTACGGCGACTCCGGCGGGCCGCTGCTCCGCGCGTCGTTCGGCGAGACCTTCGGCAAGCCCGGCGAACGCGTCGAGCAGATCAACACCGAGGCTCGTCACTGGCGGCTCGTGGGCGTCGTCTCGTGGGGCGTCGGCTGCGGACTCGCCTCGAAGCCCGGCGTCTACGCGCGTGTGGGTGCGGAGGCGTTGCGCAGCTACGTCACGGCGCCAGCACCGGAGCCGATGCCCACACCGACCGGGACCGGGCCGACGATCTCCGGCGTCTTCGGCGCAGGCGAGACCATCACCTGCGATCCGGGCGAGTGGAGCGGCGCCTCGACGTTCACGTACAAGCTTTGGCGCGACATCAACCGCGATGGCGGCCGCAGCGACAACGAGAGCTACATCGCCGGCACCGTCGACGCGAGCGGGCGGTACCAGGCGCTCTTGACGCCGACCGACCTGACGCCGCCGGCCAGCCAGGGCCTGCAGTGGCCTCCGCAGCTTGGCTGCACCGTCGTTGGACGCGGTCCGGGCGGCTACTTCGCACGCAATGCAACGCCCTACGTGCCGCCTGCCAAGGTGGTGCAGACCCCGCCGCCGCCACCTCCCACGACGACGCCGCCGCCGGTCGTCGAGCCCCCGCGGCCTCCAGCCGACGTGCTGCGTCCGACGCTCAACACCAGTTCGGCCGTCTGCTCCGCCACCGCCTGCCGCGTGTCGGTGATCATCCTCGATCCGGGGAAGGGCGCACTCGGCGTGAAGTCCGTCGACGCGACGCTGGTGATCACGCGGACCGTGCGTAAGCGCATTAAGTCCGGCAAGCACAAGGGCAAGATCAAGAGCACCACCAGGACGACCAAGAAGCACGCCAAGGCCGTCCGCTCGGGCGACGAGTGGATCATCAAGGTCAAAGGCTTCAAGAAGGGCGACCGGCCCAAGCTCAAGCTCAGGGCCTTCGACGCGGCCAACAACGTCGGCACGCTCACTGTCGGCATGAAGCTCCGCAAGCGCTAGCTCGCGGAGTGCGGGCCGCTAGGCCTCTTCGCGGAGCGGTGCGGCGCCGGTGATCTGCCGCTCGAGTTCGGCGCGCACGAACGCGTCGAGGTCGCCGTCGAGGACGCGCTGCGCGTCGCCGGCTTCCACGCCCGTGCGGTGGTCCTTGACCATCGTGTAGGGGTGCAGCACGTAGGAGCGGATCTGCGAGCCGAAGTTCACGTCTTGCACGCCGCCCTTTTCGCGATCGAGTTCGGCTTGGCGTTCGCGCTCTTCCTTCTCGATCAGCTTCGCCCGCAGCATGCCCATCGCGGTGAGGCGGTTCTGGGTCTGGGAGCGCTCGTTCTGGCACTGCACGACGATGCCGGACGGCCGGTGCGTGATGCGGACGGCGGAGTCGGTCTTGTTGACGTGCTGGCCGCCAGCGCCTGAAGCGCGGTAGGTGTCGACCTGGAGGTCGTCGGAGTCGATCTCGACGTCGCCGACGTCGTCGAGGATCGGAGCGACCTCAACGCCCGCGAAGGCCGTCTGGCGGCGGCCCTGCGAGTCGTACTTGGAGATGCGGACGAGGCGGTGCACGCCCTTCTCGGCGGAGTACAGGCCGTAGGCGTTCTCACCTTCGGCTTTGAAGGTGGCGGAGCGGATGCCGGCCTCCTCCCCTTCGCTGTACTCGAGCACCTCGGTTTTGAAGCCGCGCGATTCTCCCCAGCGCATCATCATCCGCAGCACCATTTCGGCCCAGTCCTGAGCATCGGTGCCGCCGGTGCCGGCGTTGATCGTCACGAGCGCGTCGCCAGCGTCGTACTGGCCGGAGAAGAGACGCTCCTCTTCGAGGTCGCCGAGGCGCGACTCGAGGCTCGCGAGCTGGTCGACGACTTCGTCGGCAAGCTCGTCGTCTTCCTCGGCAAGCTCGATCAGGCTGTCGAGGTCGCCGATGTCGGATTCGACCGAGCGGTACGTACCGAGGCGTTTGTTGACCGACGCGTGCTGGGCGCCGACCTTCGCGGCGGCAGCGGGGTCGTCCCAGAAGCCAGCGGCGCCCATCTGCCCCTCGAGCTCGGCCACCTCAGCCGCCAGCGCCTCGGGGTCGAGGTAGGCGCCAAGGGCGGCGAACTGCTTGCGGACCGCGTTGACTCGCTGGTCCACATCAAACGGAAGGGGCATTGCTCCTCAGCCTAGATGGTTGCCACGGTGAGCCGACGGTTGGCTCCTGAGCGAGAGATCGCGCCGCAGGTTCGCCGCGTGCGCAACTGGTTTAGGCCTCCAAGCCGGGCCAGTTGCGCGCGTGGCGAACCTGCACGCGCGATGCGCTCAGAAGGCTTTTTTGTTCTTCTTCTCTTTGGCCTGGGCGCGGCGCTGCTCGCGGTTGAGCGGCTCGTCGCTGGCGGTGTCGGCCTGCTGCGGCTGCGCGGCAGCGTTGGCGGCGGCGATCGGATCGATCCCGGCGGCAGCCGCAGCGAGGGCGCTGAGGCCAGCGTTGCCGCCGGACTCGTAGGTCACCGCCGCGGGCTTGCTCGGCGAGCCGGCGATGCGGGTGGGCTGCTCGGGAAGCGGCTCTTCGACCTCGACCTGCACGTTGAAGATCAGCTGCGCGAACTGGGTCCAGATCGCGACAACGAGCTCCTGGAAGAGCGTAAACGCCTCGTTCTTGTAGGCGATGATCGGCTCGATCTGCGCAAAGCCACGGAGGTGGATGCCTTCGCGGAGGTAGTCCATGTCGTGGAGGTGTTCACGCCACGCGTCGTCGATGATCTGCAGCAGCAGGAAGCGCTCGAGCTCGCGCATGAGCTCCGAGCCGAGCTCCTCTTCGCGCTCGTCGTACATCTCGAGGATGTCTTCGGTGAGGCGGTCGACGAGGTCTTCGCGGCTCGGGTTGCCGGAGAAGTCCGCGGGCTCCAGCGCGACCGGGTACAGCTCCAGGAGGCGGTCCCAGAGGCCGTCGATGTCCCATTCGTCGAAGAAGTCACCGGGGGTGTACTCGGCGACGATCTTGGTGATGACGGCGTGCAGCTCACCGCGGGAGCGCTCGCCGAGCTCTTCACCGGCCAGGATCGAGTCGCGCAGCTTGTAGACGACGCGGCGCTGCTCGTTCATCACGTCGTCGTACTCGAGGACGCGCTTGCGGATCAGGAAGTTCTGCTCCTCGACCTTGCGCTGGGCCTTCTCGATCTGCTTGGAGAGCAGACTGGCCTGGATCGGCACTTCGTTGCCGTCTTCGTCGGTCTCGCCGAAGCGGTCGAGGATGTTGTAGATCCGGTCGCCTGCGAAGAGGCGAACCAGTTCGTCTTCGCCCGAGAGGAAGAACTGCGAGGTACCCGGGTCGCCCTGTCGGCCGGCGCGGCCACGGAGCTGGTTGTCGATGCGGCGCGACTCGTGGCGCTCGGTGCCGATGATCGCCAGGCCGCCGTTCTCCATCACGGTCTCGCGGTCCTTCTCGACCTTGGCCTCGTACGTGGGCAGCAGCTCCTTGAACGCTGCCTCGTACTCATCGGTGCCAGGCTGGAGGCCGCGCTTGTTGACGAGCTCGAGCTTCGTGAGGTGCTCGGCATTGCCACCGAGCTTGATGTCGACACCACGGCCGGCCATGTTGGTGGCGATGGTGACCGCGCCGATCTGACCAGCCTCGGCAACCGTCTCGCCTTCGCGAGCGGCGTGCTCAGGCTTGGCGTTGAGGACGGTGTGCTTGATGCCCTTCTTGGCGAGTCGGTTGCCGAGCAGCTCCGAGACCTCGACGGAGATCGTGCCGACGAGGACCGGCTGCCCGCGCTTGTGCGCCGCCTCGACTTCGTTGACGACGGCCGTCCACTTGCCCTCTTGCGTCTTGAAGATCTGGTCGTTGCCGTCTTCGCGGATCACCGGGCGGTTCGTCGGGACCTCGACGACCGGCAGCTCGTAGATCTTCATGAACTCAGTCGCCTCGGTCATGGCGGTACCGGTCATGCCTGCGAGCTTGTCGTAGAGGCGGAAGTAGTTCTGGTAGGTGATCGTGGCGAGGGTCTGGTTCTCCTCCTGGACGCGCACGCCCTCCTTCGCCTCGACGGCCTGGTGCAGCCCCTCGGACCAGCGGCGGCCGCTCAGGATGCGCCCGGTGAACTCGTCGATGATCGCGACCTCGCCGTCGACGACGGCGTAGTCGACGTCTCGCTTGTAGAGCGCCTCGGCCTTCAGCGACTGCTGCAGGTGGTTCACGAGGTGGCCGTTGGCCGCGCTGTAGAGGTTGTCGATCTTGAGGAACTTCTCGGCCTTGGCGACGCCCCGCTCGGTGATCGAGACCGTCTTGTGCTTCTCCTCGAACTCGAAGTCGAAGTCGGCGACGAACTCCTTTTTCATGCGCGGATCCATGCCCTCCGGCGCTTTGCCGGCCTTCATGGTGCGCGCGAGCTTCGCGAACTGCACGTAGAGCTCGGCGGCCTGCTCGGGGGCGCCCGAGATGATCAGCGGGGTGCGGGCCTCGTCGATCAGGATGTTGTCGACCTCGTCGACCATCGCGAAGAAGTGGCCGCGCTGGACCTTCTCCGGCAGCGCCGACGCCATGTTGTCGCGCAGGTAGTCGAACCCGAACTCCGAGTTGGTGCCGTAGGTGATGTCGGCGCCGTAGGCCTCGTGCTTGGCGGGGTTGCCCTGCTGACTCTGCAGAACGCCGACCGACAGCCCGAGGTAGTTGTAGAGCGGCGACATCCACTCGGCGTCGCGGCTCGCGAGGTAGTCGTTGACCGTGACGACGTGGACGCCCTTGCCGGCGATCGCGTTGAGCACGACGGGCAACGTGCCCGTGAGGGTCTTGCCTTCGCCGGTGCGCATCTCGGCGATCGAGCCGCTGTGCAGGGCCATGCCGCCGATGAGCTGCACGTCGAAGTGGCGCATGCCGAGGACGCGGCGCCCTGCTTCGCGCGTGATCGCGAAGACCTCCACGAGGAGGTCGTCGAGGTTGGCACCGTTCTCCGCCTGCTCGCGCAGCGCGTTGAAGCGGGCCTTCAGCTCGTCGTCGGATTCAAGCTCGAGCTCGTCAGAGAACGCGCCGATCAGGCCGACCTGCTTCTCGAACCGCTTGAACTGCTTGGTTTCACCGATGCGGAGGGCGCGTTCCAGGAGGCTCATGAGAATCGTCACACTACCAGGGGCGTGGCGTCCGAACCCCCACGTAGCGGGGCCGCCGAACCGCCGTTCCCGGTACCGGGGAGACCCGGCCCTCAACGTAGAAACGCCCCGCCCGGGCGAGGGCGAGGCGTTTCTTGATCCTGTGCCGGCGCCGAGTCGTGGCGGGCGGGATCGAGTGGGCCGCTCGGGCCCGTGAGTCGGTAGGTGATCTACGCCAGCGCTACACCGCCGGCGATGCAGAGCTCCGCATCGCTCGTGAGGCCACGCGGGCCTCGCGGATATGGCGACGCTTCTCCTGCGTCGCCTTCACTTGGCGTGCCAGTTCCTCTGAGCAGAGGACGATGGCATGACGCATGCTGTGCGAGGAGTCATGCGCGCACACCGTGCGCCCATGCATCTTCAGCCGCGCTTCGACGGCCATGCAGTCGGTGATCTTGGGGTTGCGCTCTTCGCGCACCTCGACCTCCAACCTGGCGTCGTCCGGCAACTGCGCAGCGACGGCCCTGAATCGTCGCTCGACGAGCTGTCTTAGCTCGTCCGTCACCGGGGTGTTGCGTCCCTTGACATCGATCCTCACCAAAGACCCCCTTGAAGGTTGGTGTTGCCGTGCTGCCTGGTGCAACCGATGTTCCTCCTCTGGTCGGCGGTTTTGGGCCACTTCTGGACGTTCGTACGACCCTCGTACACGTTTGCCGCAACAGCTATGTGGAATAGCGCCGAGATTTCGGGCTGGACGCCGCAGAGAAGCTGGCACGAATGTGATCGCCGTCACTGCAATCTGCGCCAGTGCGCGCCTTCGTCGCTCGCCAGATCGGCGGGTCCACGTCCCCGCTCGGCCGCCCGAGTTGGCCCGCGGGCCAACCTCCCGGCGGAGGGACGGCGGCGACGGTGAGCGCCATCACGTCAACCGCGCCCGCCGACCGCAGCAGCATGGCGGCGTGATCGAGTGTGGTGCCGGTCGTGCGCACATCGTCGACGAGGACGACGCGGCGCGGCGCTGATCCCGTCGCCCGCAGGCCGAGCCGCTCAGGAGCAGCGCGGCGCGCCTCGTCGGTGCGGCCGGCTTGGCGGCGCGACCACGGCACGCGCCACAGC
>JAEZDB010000167.1 GCA_023429855.1 Actinomycetes bacterium | reverse complement strand
CCGCTGGAGTGCCAGCGGCCGGTCCGCGGCTGACGAGCGTGTTGGCCCCGGTCGACAGGTTGCGCGCCACGATCTGTTCGTTACCGCCCCACGGGCCGGCCTCCGTCGCGGCGTTCTCGTCGCTGGCCTCGAAGGCGACCGTGGAGCCATCTGAGCTGATCACCGGATAGCGCGACGCGGTCGCGAGCTTGCTGCCGCCCAGGCCAGCACGGCGCGAGACGAGCGTGGTCTTGCCGGACGCGAGATCGCGAACGTAGATGTCGGAGACCAGGCCCACGGCATCGTCGGGGCTGAGATTGTTGGCGCTGCTGGAGAAGACCACCACGGTGCCGTCCTTGGAGAGCGACGCGTCGGCTGCAGGACGGTTGCCCTCGGCACCTGCGGCTCCGTCGGCGCGATCGGCGATCGTGGTCGTTCCCGCGGCAAGATCGCGGACGTAGACGTGGTCCCACGCGTTGGTGGCGCCGAGGTTCGGCGCGTCAGACACGAACGCCACGCGGGAGCCGTCGGCGCTGAGGTCCAGCCGGCGAACGTTCTCGTTGGCGACCGCCCCGCCGAAGCCGTCGGCGCGCGAAGCCAGTGTCGTGGTGGCGGCGTTCAGATCGCGGACGTAGGCATCGGCGCGGTCGTCGATGTCGGCCGGGTCGAGCCTGGCGTAAGTCAGGAACGCCACGCGGGAGCCGTCGGCCGAGATCGTCGGCTCAGACGAGTACTCGGTGCTGACGGCACCTGCGGCTCCGGTGGCGCGCGAGACGACGTCCAGTGCACCGGTGCTCAGGTCCCTGCGGTAGACGGACGGCTGGCGGTTCATGCCCGAGCCGGTGCCGAGTCCGGCGCCGCTGGCGGAGAACACCACGTACCGCCCGTCACCGCTGACCGAGCGCGAGCCGCCGGCCCCGTCGACGTAGGGCGCCGCCGCCATCTGCGGCGCGTTGCCTGGCGGTCGGGAGAGCAGCTCGATCGAGCCACCGGGAACGGGTCGGCCAAAGACCGATGGCACATCGATCGAGCCGCCGTCGGCGGTTCCCTGCTCAAACCACGTCGCGAAGGTCCCGTCACCGGAAACCCACGGCTCGACGGCGTAGGCGTTGCCGGCCGACAGCAGCGCGGTGGAGTCGTCGCTCAGGTTGCGGACGTAGGCGCCGTAGTAGTCGTCGCCCGGGCCGAGGTTGTCGGCGTCGGAGGAGAACGTCACGAACTTGGCGTTGTTGCTGATCGCACTCACGTGCGCGCGGCTGTCGGCGTTGGCGCCAGCGGCACCCGTGGCGCGGCTGACGATCGTGGAGGCCGGCGCGGCGGCCGAGAGGCTGAGGCGCACGTAGGCCGTGTCGGACGGGCTTGTGTCGGTCACGCCGTTGTCGGCCAGGTCTGTGGCGGCTGAGGCGTAGGCGATGCGCACCTGACCGAAGGCGCCCGGCTTGCCGGCGATGATCGGGCGGCGGCTGTCGCCGTTGCCGCCGGTCAGCGGGGCGTCGAATCGCGCGCTCACGAGGTAGTTGGCGCTGCCGACCATGTCGCGGACGTAGATGTCGGTGTCGCCTGCACCGTCGACGAACCCACCGCCGACGACGTTGGTCGCACCGGTGGCGAACGCCACCCAGCGGCCGTCGTCGCTGATGGCGGGCTCGCCCGAGGCGGCGCTGACGGGGAACTCCCCGCCCGGTACTCGCGAGGCGAGCGCGACCGTGCCGGTGCTGAGATCGCGGCGGTACACGTCGGGCAGTCCGTTGACATCGCCAGCTACCAACGGCGCGGTGGTCGCGAACGCCACGTGGGTGCCGTCGCCGGCGAGGTCGAATTCGCGCACGTTGCCGGACGTCCCCGGCGTCGCAAGGGCCGTGGTGTTCGCCCCGACGTTCCGCACGTAGACGTCGCTTGCTTCATCGACATCTGCGGGATCCAGCGCGGCGTCTGTGATCCAGGCGATGAGGTTTCCGTCGCTGCTGATGCGGATCGCTTCGCCCGGCGGTCGCAGCGCGGCCGCGCCGTCTGGGCCCGTCGCGCGGCTCACCAACGCCACGGCGCCGGTCTGGCGGTCCTTGCGCAGCACGCTGGTGGTGTCGGGCTGGATGCCGGGCGCGATGTCGTCGTCGTTGCTCACGAAGGCCACGTAGCGGCCGTCGGTGCTGGTCGGCGAGGAAGACGGTGAGTCGCGGGTCATGCCGCTGCCCGACGAGGCATGCGTTTCGGCGGGGATGGCGACGCCGCTGGTGAGCACGGTCTCGCCCTGCGTGGCGGCCTGCGCTGTCGGAGTGGAGCCGAGCGCTGCGGCAGCAAGCAAGAGGCCTGCTGCTGCGTGTGGCCGCCGCGTTCGGGAGTAGGTGAGAGCCATGTCGTCCTTGTCGGGCCCAGGGTCCAGCTTGGGCCGTTCGGTCGAACATACGGTGCACCGCGCGCGGTGGATAGGAGCTCGCGCTAAACCTACGGAGCTCCGGTATTTGAACTGCGGAGGGTCGCCGTCAGCGGCGATGGTCGTAGCCCCCGGCAGGCCGCGGCCCGGTCGAGGGCTGCGTCGCCGCCCGGGGGCTCTCGGCGTGGACCGTGCCGATCCACGCCGAGATGCCAGCCGCTTCGGCGGCGGCTCGCCTCCCGGGCGGGACGGTCGCCAGCAGCACGAAGTCCTCGCCGGCGGTGGTGGCGAACCTGATCGGGTCCTGTCCGCCTTGGATCGCGACCGCTTCGACGCCTGCGGCGATTGGGATCGCCGGCAGGACCAGGCGCAGCTCGACGCCGCTTGCCCGCTCGACGTGCCCGGCGTCTTGGAGCAGGCCGTCCGACACGTCGATCGCGGCCGACGCCCCCGCGGCCAGCAGCGCGGCGCCCTGCATCAGATCGGGTTCGGGCCGCAGGTGCGCGCGCAGCAGCGCTTCGGCGTCTGGGCCCGGCACCGCGGAGGGGTCAACGTCGCCGAGGAGGAGCGCTAGGCCCGCGCCCGCGGCGCCGAGCGGGCCGGTGATGCCGATCAGGTCGCCCGGGGCGGCGCCAGCGCGACGCAAGACGAAGGGCTCGCCGGAGGCGTCCGATGCAGACCACCCGACGACGGTGATCGACAGCGCCACGCCAGGTCCGGCGGTCACGTCGCCGCCGACCACGCTCACGCCGTAGCGCTCGGCCGCCTCGCCGAGGCCCTCGGCGATGGCCAGAGCACGGTCATCCGAGCACGCCCGCGGGAGCGTCAGGGCGGCGTACGCCTCGATCGGCCGGCCGCTCGCCGCGAGGCTGCCGAGCGGGGGAGCATCGGCCTGCGTCGGTGCCCCGACGCCCATCGCGGCCAGGTCAGAGAGCGCCGTCGTGAGCGCGCGCCAACCGAACGAACGGGCCGCTTCGCGGGGCTCGCCCAGGTCGAGCCGCGCGTGGAAGCCGTCGACGGTCGTGTCGACCGAGACGACGGCGTGGACGCCGCCGGCGCGGACCACCGCCGCGTCGTCGCCGCTGCCGACCAGCACGCGCGCGCCGTCGGCAGGAAGTCGCTCGCGAAACGCGGCGATCAGATCAAACTCAGAGCGCGACGCCATCTCGGGCAGGGTCGAGGCGCAGCGGGCGCCAGGCGAGCAGGCCTAGCGAAAGGGCGGTCTACCGGTGGCGGTAGACGATGCGTGCGCGGTCGAGGTCGTAGGGCGACAGCTCGACGCGAACCCGGTCGCCCGGGAGGATGCGGATGCGGAACCGGCGCATCTTGCCGGCGACGTGGCCGAGAACGACGTGGTCGTTGTCGAGCTTCACTTTGAACATTGCGTTCGGGAGGGCTTCGACGACTTCGCCCTCGAACTCAACTTTTTCTTCTTTCGCCATGCGACCAGCCACGGTAGCACCGTGGAGCCACCGGACCCGGTGCGGTGCTTGCACCGCCGCCGGTCGAAGCGCTAACGCGGGCCGGAGGCGCTACTGACCGTCGGGGCCGCGCTGCTGCGCCGGCGGAATGCCGCCGCCGGGGTTGGGGGCCGGTGCGCCGCCGCCATTGCCGTTGCCGGCGTTGCCATTCCCAGCGTTCCCGTTGTTGCCGGTCCCGTTGTTGCCGGTATCGGGCTTGGCGGTCGGCTTCTTGATCGGCTCGGAGCCGACCGTGTCGGGCGTGGTCGTCTCGGAGCCGTCCTGCTTGCCGAGGTCGTCGCCGGTGCCGTCGCCGCCGGAGCTGGCGTAGCGGCCCTTGAACTTGGTCGCAGTGACGGGCTCGGTGATCTTCTTGAAGGTGCCGCAGGGCTTGCTCTTCACGGCTTCCTTCATGTACTGGCCCCAGATCTGCGCCGGGAAGGTGCCGCCGGCGACCGAAGCGCCCTGGAACTGCGAGGTCATCATCACGGGGTTTGGCTCGTAGCCGACCCACACCGACGTAGCGATCCGCGGGGTGAAGCCGACGAACCACGCGTCGTAGAAGTCGTCGACGGTGCCGGTCTTGCCGGCGGTCGGGCACTGCGTCTGCGCGCGAGTGCCGGTGCCGCCCTGCACGTTCTTCTCGAGGATGCTCGTCACTTCGCCGGTGACGCCGTTGCGGAACGTCTTCGCCCGCTTGGGGTGGCCCAGGTCGACCGTCTTGCCGTTGGGGTACCGCGTGCTCTTCGGGAAGATGACCTTCTTGATGGCGGTCGGCTTGTTGCGGTAGCCGCCGGAGGCGATCGTCGCGTACGAGTTGGCCATCTCAAGCGGCGACACGCCGTACTTGATCCCGCCGAGCGACTCGGCGGGAAGGCCCTCGAGCGGTGAGGTCACGCCCATGTCGACGGCCGCCTTCTTCACGAGCGGCGGCCCGATATCGAGCGCGAGCTGCATGTAGACGGTGTTGTCGGACGTGAGGGTGCCGCGGACGAGGTTCATCGACCCGCCGTAGGTGCCGCCGTAGGTCTTGACCTTGATGGGGCCCCACGGCCCGGACTTGATGTCGATCGGCTTGGAGACGTAGCTCGTCGTCTCCGGGTCGACGCCCTTGCGGACGGCGGCCATCAGGGTCATCGTCTTGAACGTCGAGCCTGGGCGGCGCTTGATCTGCGCCGGCAGATTGAACTTGCGCTCCGCGTAGGACTTCGACGACGCCATCGCGAGGATCTGCCCGGTGGCCGGGTCGATGCTCACGATCGCCGACGCCGGCATGCCGGGCGCGCCGAGGTTGTCGGCCATGGCCTTGCGCGCTGCGCGCTGCAGCTTGAGGTCGATGCTCGTGTAGACCTTGAGCCCGCCGCGAGAGACCGTCGAACGGCCGTACTGCGCGATGAGCTGCTTCTTGACGTAGTCGAAGACGCCGCCCTCGATACGCGTGGAGTAGTAGCCCGAGCCGCCCTGCTTGACGTCGATCGCCTGCGCCTTGGCGTCGGCCGCCTCCTCGGCGGTGATCATGCCCTGCTCCTCCATGCGCCGGAGGACGTCGTCGCGGCGCTTCTTGGCGTCGTTCGGGTTGATCAGCGGGTTGTAGTCGGTCGGCGCCTGCGGCAGGCCCGCCAGCATCGCCGACTGCGCAAGCGTCAAGTCCTTGGCGGGCTTGTTGTAGAACGCCCGCGCCGCAGCCTGGACGCCGATGATCTCCTGGCCGCCAGCCGTGCCGTAGGGCACGTTGTTGAGGTACTGGTTGAGGATCCACTTCTTGCCGGCCTGGCCGTGGTGGACGTTCTCGAGCTCCTCCGCGAGCTTGGCCTCGCGGATCTTGCGCTTGATGTTGCGGTCTTTGTCGGCGTAGAGCGTGCGGACGAGCTGCATCGTCAGCGTCGACCCGCCCTCGACCGTCTTGCCGGACGTGATGTTGCGGAACGCTGCACGGACGACACCCTCGAAGTCGACGCCCTTGTGGTCGTAGAACCGGCGGTCCTCGACGGCGACGGTGGCCTGGCGCATGGTGTCGGGGACTAGCGTCGACGCGATCGGCTGGCGCACGACGCGCGACTGCAGGAACCCGATGCGGGTCCCGTCGGACGCGTAGATCACCGACGAACGGCCCTGCTCGCGCGGCTTGAGCTCTGAGATCTCGGGGCCGCTGGTGGCGACCCAGACGATCCAGCCGAAGACGGCGCCGACGGCGAGAACGCCGGAGACCATCATCCCGCCGAACAGCAGGACGACGAGGCGAGAGGGGCCGCGGCGGCGGGCGCGGTGGCGGATACGAGTGCGGCGCGTGTTCATGGGAAAGCAGCGGCGCGCCCGTGGGGGCTTCCGCGAACGCGTGATTCTAGACGCGCGGCGCGGGTTCCTGCCCCGGTAGGCCGCGCTCCATGATCCCGGCGCGTGTGAGCGCGTCGGTCAGCGCGAGCCGCAGACGCGCCTCGGCGGCGATCCGGTCGCCCGGTGTGCAGCGCTCGCCGCGCACCATCAGGCGGTTCCAGCCCTCGCCTTCCACGCCGGTGTGGCGGGCCAGCTCCACGCCGGGCACGTCGACGGCGACGTCGATCGCGGCGGGCATGTCGGCACCGAACGGCACGAGCACGTAGACCTCGGGGATCACGCCGCCGGAGACGAGCGTGTCGTTGTAGACGACGCTCTGGGCCATCAGCTCGTTCGGGATGCGGATGATCGTGCCGTGCACGGTGCGCAGGACCGTCGCGCTGAGGGTCACGTCTTCGACGGTGCCCTCGTGGTCGCCGACCTTGACCGTGTCGCCGACGCGCACGGGCTGCGTGACGGTGAGGACGACGCCCGCAAGCGCGTTGGCCAGCGTGGAGCGTGCGGCAAAACCGACGATGACCGCGGTGATCGCCGAACCGGCGAGCACGGTGTTGGCGATGCCGTCGAGAATCCCGATCTGCGCGGCGGCGGCGGCGCACCCGATGAGCACGATCAGCGTGATGCCCATCCGCTGCAGCAGGCGGATCCGGGTGCGGACGCTCGGATCGGTGAAGGAGACCGGTTTGCGGCGGCGCAGCGCCCAGCGCAGACCGAGCACGACGGCGGCGGTCAGGACCAGCGTGAGCGCCGCGCTGATCCACTGCCCGACGGTAATCGTCGTCGGGTTGGTCTTGGCGATGAGCGGTGCTGCAAGATGGATCACGTGCCGTTCGAACCTAGCCGACCATCCAAACGGCCGGCCGCGGTCCTGTGCGACGTGATGGGCACCGTGCTGCAGCTCGAGCGCCCGGTGGAGCGGCTCCGCGGCGCGCTCGGTGCGCGCGGCATGCTGGTCACGCACGACGAGGCCGCGCGGGCGCTCGGTGCCGAGATCCGCGAGTACCGCGCCCATCACCTGGAGGGGCGCGACACGGCCTCGGTCACTTCCCTGCGGCTGCGCTGCGCCGACGCGCTCCGCGCAGAGCTGCCGCAGCCGCTCGATCAGGAGCGGGCCTACCAAGTCCTCATGGGCATGCTGCGCTTTACCGTGTTTCCAGGGACGGTCGACGCGCTGGGCCGCCTGCGGGCCGCGGGGATCAAGGTGGCGGTCGTCTCGAACTGGGACGCCTCCCTAGAGGCCACGATGTTGGCCGTGGGACTGCGCGCACACCTCGACGCGGTCGTGAGCTCGGCCGCGGTCGGGGCCGCGAAACCGGATCCCGCCCCGCTCGTGCGGGGCCTGGAGCTGCTCGGGGTCGACGCGGCCGACGCCGTGATGATCGGCGACCACGACGTCGACGCGGCGGCGGCGCGGGCGCTCGGGATGCCG
>JAEZDB010000263.1 GCA_023429855.1 Actinomycetes bacterium | reverse complement strand
ACCCGGCTCTGCGTCGGGGCGGATCTGGACGACCGGTGCCAGGCCGGAGCCGCGGGTATCGCCGCCGACAAGCGGCGGCGGCGCGGCGGCGTTCTTGTCGCGGCAGCCGGCGACCTCTTCGACGGCGGCGCGGACCCGTGCGCGGAACGCGGTCACGTCCCACTGCTGGGCATGCATGCGGATGGCGGTCGTGTCGAGCGCCTCGGGATCGAACCGGCGCACGGCCGCCTCGATGGCGTCGGGCGTCTGCTCCTCGAAGAACGTCCCGGTAAAGCCTTCGACCACCGTGTGGGTGGCGCCGCCGCCGCGGTAGGCGAGGATCGGCGCGCCGCACGACATCGCCTCGACCGGCACCAGGCCGAAGTCGTCCTGGCTCGGGAAGAGCAGGGCGCGGCAGCGCTGCATCAGGTCGACGACCGAGTCGTCGTCTTGCTGGCCGAGGAACGTGACGTTCGGCGGAGCGGTCCGCCTCAGCTCCTCCAGCGCAGGGCCGCCGCCGGCCACCACCAGCGGCAGGCCGAGCTTGCGGAACGCCTCGACGGCCACGCCGACGCGCTTGTACGGCTCGATCAGCCGGCCGACGATGAGGAAGAAGTCCTCGCGCGGCTGCGTGCCGAACTTGAAGAGGTTGCAATCGATCGGGGCGCCGATCACGTCGGGCGTGATCCCGTAGAAGCGCTCGATCTGATTGGCCGTGTACGGCGACTGCGTGAGGTAGCGGTCGACGCGGCGAGCGGCGCGCTTGTCGGTCCAGCGCATCGCGGCCGCGACCGCGCGGAAGCCGACGTCACCAGCGGAGCTCGAGGACCAGATCGACTGGTACGCGTCCTGCATCGACCACGCGAACCGCAGCGGGCTGTGGCAGTAGCAGACCTGCGGTGCGGCGTTCTTGGTGCGGAAGTAGTGCGCGAAGGCGTAGGAGCTGGAGAGGACGACGTCGGCCTCGGGCAGCTTGCGCGCCGCGATCATCGCCGGGTACGCCGGAGTCAGGAGGCGAAACCGCTTGAGCAGTGTTTCGTTCTCGGGCAGCAGCGAATGCCAGCGATCGGCGATGCCCATCCGCTCGGCGATGGCCTGCCGGCCTGCGATGGTCCAGACCTGCGCGTCGGGGAACTCCTGAGCCAGAACCTCGGTGACGCGCTCGGCTCCGCCGTAGACCTCGGCGAAGTCGTGGGTGATCACGACGCGGGGGGTGTTGCGGGGAGCAGCAAACGCAGACACGCGCCACAGGTTAGACAATCATTCAGCGCTCGTGTAGCCACCGTCACACAAGAATTCGTAGAATCGACGAATGTCCCGCTCCATGCAGACAGAAGCTGAGCTCCAAGGCCGGGCTTGCGCCCTGGTAACGGGCGGTTCTCGCGGGATTGGCGCGTCGACCGTCGAGGTCTTGGCTGCCCGCGGCTGGCACGTCGCGTTTACCGCTCGCACCATTGGCGACGACGCTGAGGCGCTGATCGCGCGGGTCGAAGCGGCCGGCGGGACCGCCGAAGCCCACGCCGTCGATGCGGCCGACCGCGACGCCACCGACGCCCTCGTCGCCGACCTGATCGAGCGCCGCGGCGGCGTCGGCGTGCTCGTCGCCAACGCCGGTGCCGAGCTGCTCGACCTCCTGCCGTCGACGAGCGACGAGGACTGGGACCGGCTCATCGAAGTCGACCTCACCTCGGTCTTTCGCCTTGTGCGGCGCGTGTCGCTGCCGATGGCTCGACTGCGCTGGGGTCGGATCGTGCTCGTGAGTTCGACGGTTACGCGGCTCGTCGCGCCGGGGCAAGTGGCCTACACGGCGGCCAAGTTCGGCCTCGAGGGCGTCGCGCGGACGGCTGCGGTCGAGCTCGGCAAGCGCGGCGTCACCGCGAACGCCGTCGCCCCCGGCGTGATCGACACCGCGATGCTGCGCCGCTACAGCGACCAGTTCGACGAGGCCCAGGCGAAGGCGCGGATTCCCGCCGCGCGGCTCGGGCAGCCAGAGGACGTCGCGGGGGCCATCGGCTTTCTCGTCTCCGACGCCGGCGCCTACGTGAACGGCACCACGCTGCGGGTCGACGGCGGCCTGTCGGTCGGCGCGGCGGCCTACGCATGAGCGCCGCAGCTTCGCGCGCGGGCCAAGGGTATTCGAGCTTCCGCTCAGTTCCGGGGCGGCGAGCCGTACCGGTCACATGCTCAACGCGGCAGGCGCAGTTCCTACCCAGGTCGTGGGTACGATGCCAGCCGATGTCGTCGCTGCACCCCGTCGCATGACCTCCGACGCGCAATCCGGAGGCGGCGTGATCAACACTGCGCTGCGCCCGCTCAAGGTCGCCAAGCACTACGCCGGAGCCGACGAGCTCACGCGTCTGCGGATCCGCCGCGATGAGCTGCGCAAGTTCATCCGTCGCTCGACGCCGATCGTCGTCCGCGAAGACCGTGGGATCAACTACGTCGTCGACCTGCGCGACGAGAGCGAAGTCACGATCTGGATCTGGTTCTACGGCCGCTACGAGGAGCCGCTGCTGGCCCGCGCCGCCGCGTGCCTTGCCGCCGATGGCTTCGGCGACCAGCCCCTCAAGGGCAAGACCTTCCTCGACGTCGGCGCCAACATCGGCACTGCGTCGCTCTGCGCGCTCGTCCGCCAGGAGGCCGCGCGTTCGGTCCTGTTCGAGCCGCACCCGTCGAACCTGCGCCTGCTGCGCATGAACCTCGCGGCCAACGACCTGACCGACCGCGGCACCGTCTGCGCGACGGCCGTCTCCGACAAGCCGGGCGAGGTCACCTTCGAGGAGTCGACCGACAACATCGGCGACCACCGCGTCCGCGACGAAGCGGCCGAGGCCGGCTCCGGCGCGCTGGGCGAAGAGCACCGCACGACGATCACCGTTCCGGCGATCACCCTCGACGAGGGCCTGAAGTCGGCCGGCGTCGAGTTCGGCGACGTGGGTCTGGTCTGGGTCGACGTGCAGGGGCATGAGACGCACGTCCTCGACGGCGCACCCGAGCTGCTCAAGGCCGGTGCCCCGTGGTGCGTGGAGTACTGGCCCTACGGTCTCGATCGCGCGGGCGCGCTGACCCGTTTCAACGAGACGGCCCGCGAGCACTTCTCGCACGCGTGGGACCTTGGTCTGCCTGAGGCCTACGACCTCGACATCCCGACGCCCGCCGGCCGACGCATCGAACTCTCGGAGCTCGAAGCCGTCGCGGCGAAGATCCCGGACGCAGAGCAGTCCACCAACCTCCTGCTCGTCCCCAAGTCGTGAGCCGACCCCGCGCGGTCGTGGCGTGTCCTTCGCTGCCGGATCCTCCGGTGTCGGGCGGCCGCAAGCGCACCCTGCGCCTGATCGAGGCGATCGACCGTGCCGGGGCGCAGCCGCACGTGCTGGCGCTCGCCGGGACCGACGAGCAGATCGCCACGCTCCGCGCCCGTGGCTGGGAAGCCGAGGTGCACCCGCACGGCGAGTCGCGGCTGCAGCCGCTGCGGCGCTTGCGGCAAGACGTCGTCGGTGAGCCTGAGCCGCACCACCCCGTGCTCGCCAAGCGCATCGCCGACCTGTCGCGCGGCGCGGCGATCGTGCAGCTCGAAGAGGCGTGGCTCGAGCAGTACACGGCTGCGGTGCCCGAGGGCCCGCTCCGCGTCGCGAGCCCGCACAACGCCGACTCCGAGATGAACGAGTCGTTCGCCCGGGCCGCCACTGGCAAAGAGGCGCTGCGTCTGCGGATTCGCGCCCGCCGCCTGCGTCGCACCGAGCGCCGCGCCGTCCGCGCTGCCGACGTCACCGTGACCGTGAGCGAACACGATGACGCGTTCTTCCGCGATCTCGGCGCCCGCCACACGGTGCTCGTCCCCAATGGCGTCGACGACGAGCTCTTCGCACTCGACCCCGCCTCCGCTGAGCCGGGGCGCGTGCTCTTCTTCGGGGCCTACCATTGGGCTCCCAACCGCGATGGCCTCACGCGCTTCCTGCGGGAGGGCTGGCGCGAGGTCGTCGCCGGACACCCTGCCGCGCGTCTGCGGGTGGTCGGGTCGGGGCCGCTCGACGTGATCCAAGACGCGGCAAGCGGCCTGCCGGCCGTCGACATCGCTGGTCTGGTCGACGACATCGCCGCCGAGATCGCGGCGGCGCAGGTCGTCGTCGTGCCGGTGTGGACCGGCGGCGGCACCCGCATCAAGGTGCTCGAGGCGATGGCCGCGGCGCGGCCGATCGTCGGCACCGACGTCGGCGTCGAGCGGATCGGTTTTACCGACGGCGAGCACGGCCTGCTGCGCGAGACCCCCGAGGCGCTAGCCGCCGGCATCGTCGAGCTCTTGGCTGACCCGGCCCGCGGTATCGCCTTCGGCACGGCCGCCCGCGAGGCGGTGCGCTCGATGAGCTGGACGGCCCTCGCCGAGCCGCTCGAGGCGCGGTACCGCGCGGCGGTGGAGGCAGCTCGATGAGCGGCGACCGCGACGAGCCGACGCCGGCCGACGAATCTGAGGTCGAGACGGGCGCCGACGCGCCCGTCGATCAGGAGACCTCGGTCGTCGCGCACCACCAGCCCGACCAGATCGC
>JAEZDB010000203.1 GCA_023429855.1 Actinomycetes bacterium | reverse complement strand
CGGCCACGCAGCTCGAGGTCGCGCTGCTCCGCCGCAACGCCGGCTCGATCTTCGTCGGCGGCGCCTCGCTGTTCCCCGGTGGCGCGCTCGACGAGGCCGACCACGCTGCGGCGCTGGCGGCCCGGTGCGACGGCCTCGACGCAGCCACGGCCAACACCCGCCTGCGGGTCGACGACGGCGGCCTCGCGTATTGGACTGCGGCCGTGCGCGAAGCGTTCGAGGAGTGTGCGCTCCTGGTCGCACGCCACGCCGACGGCCGACCGCTCGACCTGACCGACCCGGCGTTCGCGGCGCGCTTTGCCGAGCACCGCGCAGCGGTCGACGCGGGCGAGTGGACCCTGGGAGACGTACTCGACGCGGAAGACCTCCGCCTCGCGTGCGACGAGCTGCACTACGTCGCTCACTGGGTCACGCCCGTCGGGTCGCCGCGGCGCTACGACACGCGGTTCTTCGTCGGGCGCGCCCCGGCTGGCCAGGCGCTCGCGCACGACGGCCGCGAAACCGTCGCCGCCGAATGGGTCGTGCCTGGAGACGCGCTCGCGCGCTTGGCCGCCGGCGAGCTCACGATGCTGCCGCCGACGAGCGAGAGCCTGCGCTGGCTCGACGGGTTTGCCACGACCGACGACGTGCTGGCCGCCGCAGCCGCGATCGAGCGGGTCCCGCGCTTCGAGCCGCACTTCGTGACCGAGCTCGACGGCTCGACCAGGATCGTGCTCGACGACACCGGCGACTGGGCCGACGACCGGAGCTTTCGCCAGTGACCGGGCCCATGGACTCCACAGACGGGACGCCGGTCAGCAGCGGGCTGCAAGACCCCGGCGAGCTCATCGCCGGCGAGCCGGCGCAGCTGTCGGCGCGCGTGCGTCGCGTCCTAGCGCCGAACCCGAGCGTGATGACGGGCCCGGGTACCAACACCTACCTCGTGGGCACTACCGAGCTCGCGGTCATCGACCCCGGCCCCGACGACGAAGCGCACCTCGACGCGATCCTCGCCGCGGCGGGCGAGGCCCCGATCCGCTGGATCCTGCTCACGCATACGCACCCCGATCACTGGCCTGGGGCCGCGCCGCTGGCGGCGAGGACCGGCGCGCCGGTGCTCGCGTTCGGGTCGCGCGACGGCCTTGAGATCGACCGCGCCCTCGCCGACGGCGATCGGGTCACGGGCGACGGCTTCACCCTCAGCGTGCTCCACACACCCGGTCATGCCGCCAACCACCTCTGCTTCCTGCTGGAGGAGGAGTCGCTGCTCTTCACCGGCGACCACGTGATGCACGGCAGCACCGTCGTGATCTTTCCGCCCGACGGCGATGTCGGCGCCTACCTGCGGTCGCTGCGGGCCCTGCTCGACCACGTGCCGCCGATCCAGGCGCTCGCGCCCGGCCACGGGTTGCTGTTCCTCGATCCGCCGCCGGTGGTGGAGGCGATCATCGAGCACCGCGTCACTCGCGAAACCAAGATCGCCGGCGTCCTGCGCGACGCCAAAGGCCCGGTCACCGTCGACGAGCTCTTGCTCGCCGCCTACGGCGACGTAGAGGAGCGCCGCCTGCCGATCGCGCGCGGCTCGCTTTGGGCCCACCTGCGCCACCTCGTCGACCAGGGACTTGCCGCGACCAGCGGCTACGACGACCTTGAGACCGGCCGCTGGGAGTGGACGGGGCCAGACGCGGAACCTGCCTGACGCGGCGCTGCGGCGTTGACTTCGCGCGTCGCGGCGCTGCCGCCTACAGCGGCCGGTGCTGCTGCACGAGCAGTCCGCTGCCCGCGGCGCCCGCAGGGTCCGGGTCGCTGGCCGAGGGCAGCGTCTCCAGCCGGCTGTGGAAGGCGCGCGCGACGCGCGTCGCGTGCGACTTCGCCAGCTCGGCGCGCGGGCCGGCGAACTCCTCGTCGACCGTTCGCCGCCAGAGCGTGAGCCAGCGCTCGAAGTGCCCGGACTGCATCCGGACCTGGGCGTTGATCTCGGCGTGCGGCCGGAAGGCACCGCCGCTGTAGGACTGCGCGCCGAGCAGGATCGTCTCCCAGAACGACGTGATCTTGGGAATGTGGCCCTCGAGGTCGAGCTTGGCGATGTCGGTGAAGAGAAAGCCGATGAGGTCGTCGGTGAGCGCGCGCCCGTAGAAGGCGCGCACCAGCCGCTCGCAGTCGGCGCGCGTTTCGATGTCGGTCAGCCCGGTGTCGGCCATGCCTCCACTATGGCGAATCGCGGTGTGCGCTCAGGCGCCCACGGCGTACTCCTGCAGCATCACGCCGTTGTCGAGGCGCTTGGAGCCCGTCAGTTCGAGGTTGAGCTTGGCCGGGTTGTCAGTCGGGAAGAGGCGCTCGCCGCTGCCGAGCAGCACCGGGAAGACCTGCAGGTGCAGTTCGTCGACGTGCCCCGCGACCAGCAGCGATTGCGCCAGCGTGCGGCTGCCGACGACGATGATGTCGCCGCCGTCGCCGGCCTTGAGCGCCGCGATGTCGTCGATCGAGCGGACGACGTTCGTGTTCGTCCAGCGCGGGTCGTCCTCGGTCGCGGACTGCTCAAGCGTTGTCGACACGACGTACTTGTCCATCGTGTTGATCTTGTCGGCCATCTCGCCCTCGCGATCGGGCCACGCGCCTTTGAAGCCCTCGTAGGTGATGCGGCCGAGCACGAGCGTCTCGGTCGCGAGCTGCTCCTCGCCCTTGTAGGCGCCGAGCTCGTCGGTGAAGGACTCGCCGACCCAGCCGGTATGGGCGTAGCCGGGCTCGCCGCCCGGCGCCTGCATGACGCCGTCGAGCGAGATGAACTCCGTGACGATCAGCGTTCTCATTGGGGCTCCTCAGGTGGTGGTCGGTACGGCCCTCAAGGCGAGGCCCGTCGCCGAGATGTGGGGGAGTAGACCGGGGAGCTCGGCAGAAGTCATCGGTGGCGGCGCGAATCGCGGCGGCGTCTGCCACGCTGGACCTCCGGACTCGGCGCGCGCAGACCGTCCAAGTTCGTCCCCCTGCCGCCGATTACCCGTTTGATGGCCTCCGCATCACTTCGCCGCGCCCCCGCGTTCGTTGCCCTGATCTTTGCCTGGTTCCTCGCCTCCGCCACAGCGGCGCAGGCCGGCACCTACGACGTTTGGTCGTGCAAGACGCCGGCGGGCGAGCCGACCTCGACGACGGGCTGGACCGGCTCGAGCAGCCTCTTGTACGACCACCCGACCGACGACTGCGCGCTCGGCGGACGCCTCACGGCCAAGTTCAGCGCGGCCGGCGGCGCCGTGAGCGGTGGGCTCTTCTCGAGCTGGCAGTTCAACGCGCCGGAGGGCACAACCGTGAAGTCGGTCGTCCTGCAGCGAGCCAGCGTGGCCCGCGCCGCCGCTGGTGACGCCAAAGCGACGGCGCAGGCCGCGGTCTACGCCGGCGACGGCGCCGACCCGAAGGTCCGCTTGCTCGAAACGTGCGACGCGTCGGCCGACGGCTGCTCGGCGGTCGCGGCTGCGCCCGACCAGGCGGAGTTCAAGGTCGACGGTCCGTCGTTCGGCGTCCGCGCCGGGTGCGCCGGCGAAACCGGCACGTCGACCTGTGCCCGTGGCGAAGGCAGCCGCGCCCGCGTCGCCATCGACGCCGCCAAGATCACGCTCGCCGACGACGCGCCTCCGGTCGCCAAGGTGAGCGGCAAGATCCTCAAGGGCGGGCCGGTCCGCGGCAAGTCGCAGATCCAGCTCACCGCGAGCGACGAAGGTTCGGGCGTGTGGCAGGCCGAGGTTCGCATCGGCGCCGACGTCGTCATGCCGCGCCGCACCGTCGACACCAACCGCGGCCGCTGCGCGACGATCGCCGGGACGAAGGCGTTCGGATCGCCGACGCCGTGCGCGAAGTCGGTGAAAGCGACGCTCCCGTTCAATGCGAAGAAGGCGAAAGACGGCTCTCAGCTCCTCACCGTGACGGTGTGGGACGCGGCCAACAACCCGATCGTCGCGATCTCCGACCCGGTGTCGGTCGACAACGCGAAGCGGATCCAGGCCGACGGCACGATCATGATGCCGGCGATCGGCAGTTCGCTCGACAACCAGCTCTACGGCGCCAACTCGGGCGCTGCGGGTAGCGCCGACGGTCTGCGTCCGCTCTCTGAGGGCGGCGACCCGCTCCTCTCGCGCATTGTCGCCGCGATGAACACGCTCGCCGACGCGCGGGTCCCGTACTGCTACGGCGGCGGCCACGGCACCACGCCGGCGGTGCCTGGCGCCGGCTCGTACTGCTGGCTCGGGAACCCGGCCAAGAAGTACACGAACTCCGGCGCGGTCGGCCTCGACTGCTCGAGCAGCCTCTCGTGGGTCCTGCAGCAGGCCGGCTGGGACATCGAGACGATGACGAGCGGCAGCTTCGCCGGCCTCGGTGAGCCTGGCGAGGGCGAGAAGATGACGATCTGGGCCAACGGCGCGCACGTGTACGCCGAGGTCAAGATCGACGGCAAGTCGTACTTCTGGGGCACGGCGTCGTCGAACCCCGAGCACGGTCCTGGCTGGCACCCGTCGCGCAGCTCGGCGCCGTTTACGGCCCGCCATCTGCCCGGGCTGTAGCCGCTCGTTTGCGGGCACCGCGAGGCTCGGCGCCCTGCGCCTGCGGACTTGGCATGCTCCGTTGATCGGCGCTCCGCTCTCACCTCGTCTTCGCCTGACCGGCCTCGCGGCTGCTGCGGCGCTGGTCGCGCTGGCGGGCTGCGGCAAGGATGCGCCGCCGGCCAAGGTCCGGGTTGCGACGGCGTTTACGCCGCTGCAGGAGATCGTCACCACGATCGGCGGCGGCCGCGTCGCGTCGACCGACCTCACGCCGCTGGGCGGGCAGCCGCACGGCCTGCAGCTCTCGCCCGCGGCGCAGACGGCGCTGAAGCGCGCGAAGCTCGTCGTCTACCTAAGCGGCGCGTTCCAGCCGGCCGTCGACGAGGCCGTCGCCAAACTGCCAGCCGCGACGACCAAGCTCGACCTTGCGAGCGACGCGACGCTCTCCGCGGCCAAACGGGTCCCGGGGATGCGCGGCTTCGTGGAGGGCGCCGGTGCTGATCCGGCCGCCGCCGATCCGCACGTGTGGCTTGACCCGGAGCGCTTCGCGCAGATGGCCCAGCAGACGCAGGCGGCGCTCGCAGCAGCCGACCCGGCGCACCGCGCCGAGTTCCAGGCTCGCGGGGGCAAGTACCTCGCGACGATCACCCAGCTCGCGGCCGACTACAAAGCGGGCCTGACGGGCTGCGAGCGTGAGGTCGTCGTCTCCACGCACCCGGCGTGGGGCTACCTCGCCGAACGGCATGGCCTGCGCCAAGTTGTGGCGCCTGGGATCACCCCGGGGGCGGCGGCCGATCCGCGCTCGCTGGCCGCGCTCGCCAAGTTCGCCGAGCGCAACGACGTCGAGACGCTGTTCACCACCGTCGCGTTCCCGGCCAAGCAGGCCAAGGCCATCAAGGCGGCGACCGGCCTCACGGTCCAGCCGCTTAACCCCGTTGAAGGGCTCACCCAGGACGAGCGCGACCAGGGCGCGACCTACGTGTCGGTGATGCGCGAGAACCTGTCGCGGCTGACCGCGAGCCTGAAATGCGACGGAGCCGCTGCCGTGGGGACCACGCCGACCACGCCGACCGACGCCCGCGCAATAGCGATGCGCGAGCACCTCTCGCTCGCCGAGGCGCGCCGGGTCGCGCTCGCCGCGCAGGGCTTCGCCGACAAGCCGCTCGGCCGCGCCGTCGACGCGCGGGCGCTCCGGTCGCGCGTGATCGACCGCGTCGGGCTGCTCCAGATCGACTCGGTCAACGTGCTCCAACGCGCGCACTACCTGCCCGCGTTCAGCCGGCTCGGGCCCTACGACGTCGACCAGCTCGACAAGCTCGCCGGCTATGCGCCGCGGCGGATGTTCGAGTACTGGGGCCACGAGGCGTCGCTGCTGCCGGTCGAGCTGTGGCCGCTGATGCAATGGCGCATGGCGCGTGTCCACGACGACGCGTGGGGCGGAATGCGCCGCGTCGCCAAGGAACGGCCGGGGCTGGTGGCTGCGGTTCTGGCCGACATCACTGATCGCGGCCCGCTACGCGTCGCCGACCTCTCGCACCACGACGAGCCGCGAGGCCCGAAAGGACCGTGGTGGGACTGGTCGGATGTCAAGCGCGCGGTCGAGTACCTCTTTTGGAGCGGCGAGATCACGAGCGCGCGCCGCGTGCGCTTCGAGCGCCGCTACGACATCCCGAGCCGCGTGATCCCCGCGGCGGTGCGCGCGATTCCGACGCCGTCGACCGAGGACGCGCAGCGCGAGCTGATCCGCATCGCCTCGCGTGCGATGGGTGTCGCGACCGAGCCCGACCTGCGCGACTACTTCCGGCTTTCGAGCGCGGAATCTAAAGCGCGCGTCGCTGAGCTCGTCGAAGCCGGGGAGCTCCTGCCGGTGGCCGTTGAAGGCTGGACCGCTCCTGCCTACCTCGCACCCGGCACGCGGATTCCGCGGTCGGTCGACGCCCGCGCGATCGTCGGCCCGTTCGACTCGCTGATCTGGGAGCGCCCGCGCGTGGAGCGGCTCTTCGGGCTGCGGTACCGGATCGAGATCTACGTGCCCAAGCCCAAGCGCGTCTACGGCTACTACGTCCTGCCGTTTCTGCTGGGCGACCAGCTCGTCGGCCGCGTCGACCTCAAAGCCGACCGCGCGGCGGGCGCCCTGCTCGTGCAGGCCGCGCATGCCGAACCCGGCGCGCCACCGGAGACCGCCGAAGCGCTGATGACCGAGCTGCGCGCGATGGCCGCGTGGCTCGGCCTCAGCGACGTCGTGGTCGTGGGGCCCGGTGACCTCGCGCCAGCGCTGGCCGCCGTTAGCTGAGCGGGCGGCGCACGTCGAGCACGTCGGTGAGGCCCAAGAGGTCCTCGTCGCGCGAGAGCAACACCAGTCCGTTGGCGAGCGCCGTCGCGGCGATCAAGAGGTCCATCGCGCGTCGGCGCGGCTGCTGCCCTCGTTCGACGGCCAAGTGGGCGAGGCGCGCCCACGCGAACGCGACCGCGGTGTCGATCGGAAACGGCTCAAAGAGGTCGTGCATCGCACCAAGCCAGACCATTCGGCGCTGGCGTTCGACTTCGTCACGGGCGCGTTCGACTCCGAACTGCAACTCCGCCATCGTCACGACGCTGATCGCGGCGACCTCAACCTCGTCGGGGATCCCGTCGATGACGACGGAGGTGTCGAGCAGCGCGTTCATGCGTACGGATCGACGACGCCGCCGCCGGTCTCACGCAGATCGTCGAGCAGCCCTGAGGTGCGAGGGAGCCCAGCCAGGGCAGCTCTCGCGCGGGAGGCGTCGACCAGTTTGGAACGCTTGACGAGCGGACCGAGCTCGGCGACCTCGCGTCCCGCGACGGTGATGATCATCCGCTCGCCGGCTTCGGCGCGCCGCAGGACATCGCCAACTTCGTTGCGGAGCTGGCGCTGCGGGATGACCGTCATAGCCGAATCGTAGCAGTAATGCTACGCAGGCTGAGCCGACAACTGCGTCCGCGCCGAGAGTGGTCTGCGACGCTACTTCGATGGTCCTCGCCGGTTCCTGCGACTGATGCCTGCCTGCGCCGCCCGTCCCGTCTCCGTGCGCCTTGCCGACTCAGCGCCGCGACCCGTGCTCCTGCGCACCGCAGTCGCGGCGTTCGCGCTTTGCGCCGCAAGCGCTGGAGGCATCGCCGCCGTGCCGACACCAGCCGAGGCCAAGGCGAAGAAACGTACGCCCGCGCTGATCGAGCTTCGCTGCGTGCCGAAGACGAAGGCCGCCTGCAAGAAGAGTCCGCACGTCGCGGTCGGCGCCCAGGTCCAGTTCCGCGGGCAGCGGCTCAAGCGCGGCATGCGCGTGTCGTTCCGCTGGTCGAAGGGCGCGCTGGCCACGAAGCTGTCGCTCACGAAGGTCGGCTGGGTTGCACGCGTGCCCGCCGGGACGACCACGGGGAGGGTCGGCGTCACCGTGACCGACAAGGCCGGACGCCGCTCGAACCGCAAGACGGTGACCGTCGTGGCGGAGTCCCCGCAGGTGAAGCCGGCGGTGCGGCCGTCGGACCCGCTGCCGTCGGCGTTCGCGGGCAACGGCATGTGGATCTGGTACCTCAAGTCGAGCGACGACGGCGACCTCGATGCGATCGCCGCTCGCGCCAAGGCCGCCAATGTGTCGACAGTGTTCGTCAAGAGCGCCGACGCAGCCACGCCGTGGACGCAGTTCGATGCCGACCTCGTGACAGGGCTGCACGCGCGCGGGCTGAAGGTGTGCGGCTGGCAGTTCGTCTACGGCGACCGGCCCGCCAGCGAGGCGAAGGCGGCGGCCGCATCGATCACCGCCGGTGCCGACTGTTTCGTGATCGACGCCGAAACGCACTACGAAGGCCGCTACGCCGCCGCGCAGACCTACATGACCGCGCTGCGCGCCGCGGCTGGGCCGAACTATCCGATCGGGCTCACGTCGTTTCCCTACGTCGACTACCACCCGAGGCTGCCGTACTCGGTGTTCCTCGGGCCCGGTGGCGCGCAGGCCAACCTGCCGCAGGTGTACTGGGCCGACATCGGCGCTTCGGTCGACGCCGTGAGCGCGAAGACCGTCGCCAACAACCGCATCTACGAAGCGCCGATCGCGCCGATCGGCCAGACCTACGGCAAGGTCCGCGCCGCCGACATCCGCCGGTTCCGCGCAATCTGGGCCGGCTACGGCTCGTCTGGCCTCTCGTGGTGGAGCTGGCAAGCGACGCCGCTGAGCCTGTGGCCGGCGCTCAACGAGGCGGCGCCCGAGAGGGTCACGCTGCCCGACCCCGGGTGGCCGGCGCTTGAAGAGAAGTCGACCGGCGACCAGGTGATCTGGCTGCAAATGCACCTTGCCGCGTTCGACGCCGAGCAGGCGATCGACGGCAAGTTCTCGGCCGCGACCACCGCGCGGCTCAGAGCTTTCCAGGCCAGTAGGGGCCTCCCGGAGACGGGCGAGACCGACGCGGTCACCTGGCAGCGGCTGCTGGATCTCACGCCCGTCGCGGGTGAGTGGAACTAGCGAGAGCAAACGGTCGAGCCGCTAACTGACTCGTAGTCAGTTAGGTGCTACGCTGCCGCGCATGACGACACGCGCCGCCCTGCCGGATCCCGACCGCCTCGGCGGCATCGGCTGGGTGCGGCGGACCGGCGGCGTGCTCACCCGCAAGGAGCGCGCTCGGCTTCTCGGTGAGGTCCTCCGCGGGCAGGGCGCGTACCTCGGCACGCGGATCCGGCTCGCGACCGGTCGAGTGCCCGCTGCAGCGCGAAGCCTCTCGATCGACGACGTGACACCGCCCGACAGCCGCCTTGCTCGCGAAGCTGAGGAGGCTGCGCGAGAGCAGACGCCTGGCGTGCTCGGCCACAGCTACCGCTCATGGGTGTTTGGCGCGGCGCTCGCTGGCATCGACGGCGAATCCTTGGATCGCGAGCAGTTCTACGTCGCCTCGCTCCTGCACGACTACGGGCTGATGCAGGCCGTGGCGGGGGAGGACTTCACGATCCGCAGTGCGGCGCGGGTGGCCCGGTGCGGCGATGCTTGCGGCACGGCGCCCAAGGCGATCGACGCGATCGGCGACGCGATCGCCGTGCACTCGCTGCCTGGGTCTCAGCTCGAGCGTGACGGCGCGCTCGGCTTTTACCTGCAGGCCGGCGCGCTCGTCGACCTCGTCGGGATCCGCGCCGACGAGCTGCCGAAGCCGTTCCGCGACGACGCCACCGCGCGCTACGACCGCGGCGGCGTTACGCAGGAGATCACGCGCTTGATCACGGCCGAGGCGCAGGCGAACCCAGCGGGCCGCTTTCACTTGTTGCACCGCTGCGGCTTCAACGCGCTGATCCGCGTTGCGCCGCTGCGGCCGCGCTGACGGGCCCCGCGCCCGACCGGCGGCTACGAGGTCCAGGTACGCAGGACGTTCGGGATCGCGTTTGAACTGGCGGACATGGGGCCACTTCAAACGCGATCCCGCCGCGCGGCCGCGGCGCGGCTAGGCTCGGCCTGACGACTCCCGAAGTCCCGAGGCGACCGAGATGCCACTCACCGGAACGTACGAGCCCAGCACAAGCGCCTGGGCGCGCAAGCAGGCCGAGACCTATGAGGCCTCGGGCGGGACGAAGGGCACGACGCTGGAGGGCAAGCCGGTCGTGCTGGTCACGTCGGTGGGGGCGAAGTCCGGGAATCTGCGCAAGCACCCGGTGATGCGCGTCGAGCACGACGGGCAGTACGCGGTGGTCGCGTCGAAGGGCGGTGCGCCGACGCACCCCACGTGGTTCAACAACCTCATCGCGCACCCGCACGTCGAGCTCCAAGACAAGACCGAGCGCCACGACTACGACGCGCGCCTGCTCGAGAGCGAGGAGCGCGCGACCTGGTGGGAGCGGGCGCTTGAGGTCTGGCCGGCCTACGCCGGCTACCAGGAGAAGACCGACCGGGAGATCCCGGTCTTCCTGCTCACGCGCCGCGACGACTGAGCGCTCGGCGGGCCGTCTTCGCAGCCGCAACGCAGGACGCCGCATGCCGGGCTGCGGCAGACCGATGAGTTTCGCTGCGCGGTGCGGTCTACACCCACGAGAGCCGCGCGCGACCGCTGCGGCCGCCACACGAGGAGCACTCCATGGTCAACGGCATCGTCCCCAACCTCTGGTTCGACGGCAACGCGCAAGAGGCCGCCGACTTCTACGTCTCGGTCTTCCCGAACTCGAAGATCAACGCCGTGGCGAACTACACCGACGCGGGCCCTGGCACGCCCGGCTCGGTGATGACGGTCGACTTCACCGTCAACGGCCAGCGGATCGTCGCGATCAACGGCGGCCCGGAGTTCACGTTCAGCGAGGCCGTGTCGCTGATGATCGAATGCGACACTCAAGACGAAATCGACACCTACTGGGCGGCGCTCACCGCCGACGGCGGCGCAGAGGGCCCGTGCGGCTGGTGCAAAGACAAGTACGGCCTCTCGTGGCAGGTCTGCCCAACCGGCATGGACGAGCTCTTTGCCGACCCCGACCCGACCAAGGCGACGCGGGCGATGCAGGCGATGTTCGGCATGAAGAAGCTCGACATCGCCGAGCTGCAGCGGGCGGCCGAGGGCGCGCCAGCCTCGGCCTAACCGCGACAGCAAGCCGCGTCCCGGCGGGCGCTGCAGGCAGCACCCGCCGGCGACGGCTTGCGTCAGGACAGCAGGGAGTGCAGGTAGTTGGCGGCGGCGCTGACGTCGGCGCTTTGGGTGGGGAGGGAGAACGAGGTGACCTTGTCGCCGCCGTCGAAGCCCCACTTGCCGCGCTTGTCGATCTCGACGAGGACGCCGGTCTCCTGGGGCGTCGTCACGAAGGTGACCTCGATCTCGTTGATGCGGCCCTGGCCGTGGAACTCGTACTCGGCGTAGACGCCGAGCTGGCCCTGCAGGTGGCCTGCGCGGGCGTTGCCCTCCTCGAGGTCGGCGCCCTTGAGCCCGAAGCCGAGCTGCTGCAGCGCGCCGAGGACGGCGTTGTGCGCCGGCAGCGCGTGGACGGTGACCGGGTCGAAATCTGAGGCGTCGCGCGCGGAGGCGATGTCGAGGCGCGTGCGCAGGCCGAGTTTGATGCCCGGAAGGGTGATGCCGCCGACGAGGTTCGGCGGGCAGTCCCACGGCACGGCGATGTCGAACGGCAGCTGCAGCGACTGACCGGCCGCGACGACGCCGGCGTTGCTGAGCTCGAGGTGCCCGAACTGCTTGTTGATCTTGTATTCGCTGTCGTCGGTCTCGCGCTCGGCGACACACTCAAACGACAGCTTCAGGCCGCGCATGTCTTGCTCGCGGTCGCCGCCCTTGATGTTGACGGTGCCGCTCAGCGACCCGCCGGGGACGACCGCTGCCTGACCGAGGACCGCGTCGACGGAGGCCCCGCCAACCCCGAACGCGTCTTTCATCTTCTTGAACATGGCGTGATTCTTACGCGGGCAGCGGCGAGTGGTGGCAGGTTGCGTGCGGCACGCAGTGACCCTTCCCGAAAACCGGTGCCAGGAGCAGCGCACCGGACGATCGATTGATGCAACGGTGTGCGCGTGCCGACTGACGCCAGCCGACGCCAAACCCGACCGCGTGCGGCGGCCGCACGGCTTGCGCTGATGCTGTGCGCCGCGCTGCTCGCAGGGTGGGGCGCGCCGACGGTGGCCAGCGCCGCCGGCAAGCCGAAGCGGCCCAAAGCGCCCAAGCTGACGGCGCTGCATTGCTTCCCGAAGACCTCCGCGGCGTGCAAGTCGCGGGTGAAGGTCGAGATCGGCGACGACGTGGCGCTGCGCGGCCAGCGGCTCGCCCGCAAGCAAAAGGTCACGTTCACGTGGTCGAAGGGCCGCACGACCGGCAAGCTCCGCCGGGCCGCCGGGGCCTGGCTCGTGCGCGTGCCTGCTGGCACGGCCGTCGGCACGGTGCGGGTCACCGTGAAAGACCGCCGCGGCAAGAAGTCCAACGCCAAGAAGCTCAGCGTGCTCGCCGCCACAGCCGACGGTGCAGCCACCGACCTCACGGCCGTCGCAAGCGGCCGATCCGCTTTCCCCGACGCGTTTCGCGGCGCGGGCCTCTGGGTCGTCGATCTGCCGGAGGCCGACGGCGGAACGGCCGACGCGCTGATCGCACGGGCCCGCGCCGCCCGCGCTTCGACCGTCTTGCTGAGGCTCCCCAACCTCGGCCGCGGCCTCGGCGAGTTCAACGGCAAGCTCGTCGCTGACCTCAAAGCCGGGGGTGTGCAGCTCTGCGCGTGGCAGTACCTGTTCGGCGTCGACCCTGCGGCCGAAGCGGCCCTCGCGATCGAAGCGGTCAAGGCCGGCGCCGCGTGCCTCGTGATGAACGTCGAGATCGAGTACCGCGGCAAGTACGCCGACGCGCGCCGCTACCTCGACCTGCTCCGCGCCGGCATCGGGCAGAACTACCCGCTCGGACTCACGTCGTTCTTCAACCCGGCGTCGCACCCCGACACGCCGATCTCCGTCTTCCTCGGCCCGGGCGGCGCGCAGGTGAACATGCCGCAGGTGTATTGGACGACGGCCGGCACGACCCCGGGCGCGATGAGCATCGCGGCCGCCAAGGCCAACCGCATCTACGGCCGGCCGCTCGCGCCGCTGGGCGAGACGGCAGGCGCCAGCTACGACGACGTCCTGTCGTTCCGCTCGATCTGGGCAGCCTACGGGGCACAGGGCCTCGGCTGGTACCGCTGGCAGGGCACCACGCCCGAGGGGTGGAACGGCCTCGCGCAGCTCACGCCGGCATTCGATCCGCCCGCCGATCCCGGCTGGCTCCAGGTCACCGCCGGCGCGCGCGGCGACAGCGTCCGCTGGCTCCAGCGCCACTTGGCGGCGTTCGACGGCAGCGTCGCGATCGACGGCACCTACGGCGCTGGCACGATGGCGGCGGTTCGCGCGTTCCAGGCGAGCCGCGGGCTCCCGGTCACCGGGACCGTCGCCGACAAGACGTGGCCCGAGCTGCTGAAGCTCACGCCCAAAGACGGCTGAACTGGCATACCGGTGGTCTTTCAGTAGGCTGCCGGCATGTCTCTCGCCCGTCCGCCGCGTCTGGCTGCTGCGCTTGCCGCTGGTCTTGCCCTGAGTCCGATGCTCGTCTCGTCGGCCGCCGCCGAGGCCGCACCACCGCAGGCGACGGCCTCGCTCACGCTCGACGAGTTCTACGCGCCGCCCGCGAGCGCGGTGCCGGGCCCGGCCGGGTCGGTCGTCTGGTGGAGCGACATCGCCGCCGGTGACCCCGCAGAACTCACCAAGGCCAGCAGCAGCCGTCGGGTGATCTACCGGTCGACCTCGATCGCCGGGAACGCCAACGTGAACTCGGCCACGGTCTTCGTCCCCGCAGGCAGCGCCCCTGCTGGCGGCTGGAAGGTCGTCGCCTGGAACCACGTGACGACCGGCGGCGCCGACCACTGCGCCCCGAGCCGCGCGTCGAAGACGCTGCCCGGGTCGACGAAAGCTAACCCCGAGTTTGAGCGCTTGACGCGCAGCGGCAAGCTGCTCAGCCACCTGTTGGAGCGCGGCTACGTGGTCGTGCGCCCCGACTACGAAGGGATCGGCACACCCGGACCGCACCCCTACCTGATCGGCCGCTCGCTGGCACGCGCCACCGTCGACGCCGTTCGCGCCGCCCGCGAGCTCGTCCCGAGCACCAGCAACCAGTACGCGGTGGCCGGCCACTCCGAGGGCGCGATCGGCGCGCTCTACACCTCGCAGTACACGTCGGCGATGGCTCCGGAGCTGTCGCTCAAGGCGACGCTCGCGGCGACGCCCCCGATCGACAACAAGACGCTGCTGTTCGAGGCGGCCGCCGCCACCGGCCTCGGCGGGTTCACGCCGCTGGCGGCGCTGATGGTCAACGGTGCACGCCTGGCCGACCCCGGGCTCGCGGACGCCTACGACGGCAACCTGCTCTCGGGCGAAGGCAAACGGCGCTTCGCGCACATCGAAACGCGCTGCCTCGGCGAGTTCGACACGACGTCGCTCGGCGGGATCAGCATCCCGCGGATGTTCGGCACGGGGTACCCCGCCGTCAAGCCACTGCTGCGTGCCGAGCTCGACCGCAACGAAGCCGGCAACGCGAAACTCGGGCCCGAGCCGGTCCGCTTCTACTCCGGCGGGCTCGACGGCCTGGCGTGGTGGTCGATGATCCGCGCGACCGCCAACCGCCAGCGGGCCAAGGGCGCCGACGTGACCTACAAGCACTACCCGTTCGGCACCCACCCGAACATCACCGACGACAACATGGGCGGCCGCGACATGGCCCGCTGGCTGGCCGCGCAGCTCGGCTGAACGCGCCCGCGGCGAAGGCCGTCGTGCCCGACACCCGGCCGGCGGGCGCACCGATCCTGAGCAGCTACTCGTGCAGGTGGATCCGCTCGCCCTGCGCGCCGACGATCAGGATCACCTCGACGGGTCCGGAGACCGCGCCGAACCAGTGTGGCGTCCACGTGGAGAACTCCACGGCCTCACCCGGGTCGATGGTGAAGTCGTCGTCGCCGAGCAGGAGCCGCAGGCGGCCGCTGAGCACGTAGAGCCAGTCTTGGCCCTCATGCACCGGGAGCTCCTCCGGCGGGCGCGTGCGGTCCTGGCTGATCAGGACCTTGTAGGCGTGCAGGCCGCCAGCGGACTGGCGCCGGGTGAGCGGCCAGAGCGTGAGGCCGTCGAAGGTCTTCGGCTGCGCGCGAACGCGCGGGTCGATGGCAGGCCGCGCGCCGAGGAGGTCGTCGGTGCGGACGCCGAGCGCGGCCGCGAGCGCGGGGACGTGGTCGAGCGCGAGCCGTCGCTTGCCTGACTCCAGTCGGCTGAGGGTCGACAGGTCGATATTGGCCCGGTCGGCGACCTCCTGCAGCGTGAGGCCCTGCTCGGTCCGGAGCTGGCGAAGGCGACGGCGGACGCGGGCCTCGAGCGGCTCGGGCTCGGCGGCGGATGGGGCGGCGTTGCTCGCGTCGGTCACGAGACGGAGTGTGCCGTGCGGATAGAGCGGCAAGCCGCCTGGTTTGCCAAATCCGCAAGAAGACTTGTCAATCGAGTCCGCGTGGACGACGGTGTGGGCATGGATTCGACTGACTCAGCGTGGGACTGCATCGTGATCGGCGGCGGAGCTGCAGGCCTCAGCGCCGCGCTCGTGCTCGGCCGCGCGCGGCGTCGCACCTTGGTGCTCGACGCTGGCGGCCAGAGCAACCTCGCGGCGCACGGGATCGGAGGCCTGCTCGGCCAAGACGGCAGGCCGGCCGCAGCCTTCTACGCCGACGGTCGCGCGGAGCTGGCGAAGTACCCGGCGATCGAGGTGCGCGATGCGCGGGCTGCGGAGGTCGGCGGGGAGAGCGGCGACTTTCGGGTCGTCCTCGAAGGCGGCGAAACGGCGCGGGCCGCGCGACTCGTCCTGGCGACCGGCGTCGACTACCGCTTCCCAGGCGTCGCCGGCGCGGCCGAGCGCTTCGGGCGGTCGGTCTTCCACTGTCCGTTCTGCCACGGCTGGGAGGTGCGGGACGGCGCACTCGCCGTGTTCGACCCGGGCCCGATGGGTACCGCTCGCGCGTTGCTGCTCACCGCGTGGAGCGACGACGTGACGCTGCTGACCGACGGCGACGCCGCGCTGACTCCGGAGCAGCGCGCGCAGCTGGGCGCAGCTGGCGTGGCCATCGACGAGCGCCCGGTCAAGTCGCTCGAAGGGCCGGGCGACGAGCTGACCACCCTGCGTTTTGCGAGCGGCGAGTCCCGCCCCTGCACAGGGCTGCTCGTGCCCGTGACCTTCGACCAGCGCGGCGGCCTCGCCGACGCGCTCGGCGCTGCTCGCTCGCAGGAAGGGCCGTTCGCGGGGCAGATCCTGCAGGTCGACCCGATGGGGCAGACGTCGGTGCCCGGCGTCTGGGCCGCCGGCGACACCGCCACGAACGGCCCATCGGTGGCGGGCGCCATCGAAAGCGGTGCGCGCGCGGCCGGCGCCATCGTGCACGGGCTCACGATCGGTTGACGCGGTGCGGCCGGCCGGCGCGAACGAGCCGGCCGCAACGCGTTCGTCGGTCAGCGGAACAGCATGGCGAGCCAGCGTGCGCTGCCGACAGGGAGCCGCTCGCGGCGCCCTGCACCGCACGTCTGCTCGGCGGCCTTGATGCGCGCCGCCCGCTCATGGAGCACGGCGACGAGGTCGAGCGTCCGCGAGAACGGGTCGGCGATCACGGCGCCGGTGTCGAGCGAGAGCGCGGCGAGCGGCGTGCCGTCGACGAGCGCGAGCAGGAGCGCTCCGGCGGGGACGTCGCTGCTATCGAGCTGGGCGAGCCGCCTGACCGAGAGGTCGTCGTCTGGCGTGGCCGGACGGAGCGTGACGATGGAGCTGGGGGTGAGCGCGGTAGGCATGGTTCAACCGTGCCAGCGCCAAGCTAGTAGGTCCAATGACATTCGGTGACCCCAGCGTTAAGCTGAGCTAATGCTCGACGTCAAGCGCATGCGCGTCCTTCGAGAAGTGGCTGCACACGGCTCATTTTCGGCCGCTGCCGACGCGCTCTCCTACACGCAGAGCGCGGTCTCCCAGCAGATCGCGGCCCTCGAACGGGAGACGGGAACACGGCTCGTGGACCGTGCAGCGCGCGGCGTCACGCTGACTGAGGCCGGCGCCGCGCTCGTTGCGCATGCCGACGCCATCCTCAGCCGCCTCGCCGACGCCGAAGCCGAGCTCGACGCCATCGCCGGCCTGCGGAGCGGCCGTTTGCGGATGACGACCTTCCCCACGGCCGGCGCCACGATCGTCCCGAAGGCGATCGTCGAGTTCCGGCGGCGCTTCCCCAAGGTCGAGCTCACGCTCTCGCCTGCTGAACCGACCGAGATCGGCGATCTGTTGCGGGGCGGCGACGCCGAGCTCTGTCTGACGATCGAAAACCCCGCCGGCCCGGCCCGCCGGGGCGACCACGCCGACATCGAGTTCGTCGATCTGCTCGAAGACCCGATGTACCTGATGGTCCCCGCGGGGCATCCGCTGGCCGGCCGCGAACGCCTCAAACTCGACGAACTGAGCGAGGAAGACTGGATCCTCGGGTCGACGGTCCGGTGCCCCGATTCCGTGATTCTCGAACGCGCCTGCCTTACGGCCGGGTTCGAGCCGCGCATCGCCTTCCACTCCGACGACTACCTGGCTGTGCAGGGCTTCGTCGCCGGTGGCTTCGGGGTGGCCTTCATCCCCGACCTCGCGCTCGTGGCCGTTCGCGACGACGTCGTCGTGCTCCCCGTCGACGGCACGCCACCGACCCGCCGGATCCAGGCGGCGACCCTCGCGGGCTCGTGGGCGTCGCCCGCGCGGCAGGCGATGATGGCGATCCTCGTCGAGGTGAGCCAGGAGTTCGGGCACACCCCGCGCGTCGAGTTCACGCTCGCGAACTAGCGTAGGCCGCATGCTGCAGTTCGAGACGGCGATCGGGACCTGCGGACTCACCTGGAACGACGTCGGACTGACGGGTGTGTTCCTGCCCGGCGACCGCGAGCTGAAGCGGCCGACGCAGACGGGCGCAGACGCAACGCAGCTCCCGCCGCCATCGATCGTGGCCGCACGCGATGGGATATGCGCGCTCCTGTCAGGCGAGCCGGCCGACCTCTCCCAGATCCCGCTCGATCACTCGCTCGTCGACGGCCTCCAGGCCGAAGTGCTGAGCGAGATCCGCCGACTCGCGCCTGGCGAGCTCACGACCTACGGAGAGATCGCCCGCGCGCTCGGCCGACCGAACGACGCCCGGGCCGTCGGCGCTGCCCTCGGCCGCAACCCGTGGCCGATCGTCGTCCCGTGCCACCGCGTGCTCGCGGCCGACGGCTCCCTCCACGGCTTCTCGGCGCCCGGCGGCATCGCGACGAAGCGCAAGATGTTGGAGATCGAGCGGGCGCCCGGATTCGATCAGCCGTCGCTGTTCGCCTGACGGGCTGCCTCGAGCGAACCGGCCAATGCGGTGATGCCGACGGGCGGTCTTTTCGCCCCGTGTACAAACCCGACCCTGCTGTGATGCACGGGTGACCCCCGGCCGCACGCGTATCTCCCTGCTCGGGAACATTGCGATCCTGCGCGAGGGGCAAAGCGGCCCGCAACCAGGGCTGACCGGCCGTCGCTCCGAAATGGTGTTCGCCTACCTCGCGATCGAGCACCGCCGCAGCGTCAGCCGCGACGAGCTCGCCAACGCGCTCTGGCCCGACGTCCTGCCCGACACCTGGAACGCCGCGCTACGCGGGGTCCTCTCCGACGTCCGGCGCTTTCTCGAGCGCTCCGGACTCGACCCCACGGAGACCCTCCTGACGGAGCAGGGGCGCGTGCGGCTGCAGCTGCCCGACGACATCACGGTCGACGTCGACGACGCACGAGCCGGTCTCGCCGAGGGCCGTGCGCTGCTGGCGGGCGACGACGCCGCAGCCGCAGCGGCAGCGGCCGAGGTCAGCGCAGAGCTGGCGGGACGCCCGTTCCTTCCGTCGCACGACGAAGGCTGGGCGGGCGAGGTCCGGGCAGAGCTCGAGCAGCTGCACGTCGAGGCGCTGGAGCTGCAGGCCCAGGCGTACGCGCGAGCGGGAGATCACCGCGCTGCGCTCACGGCGGCCGACCGTCTGGTGCGGGCGGAGCCGTTCCACGAGGGTGCCCATCGCCTGCGGATCACGTTGCTCGGCGAGGCCGGCGACCGCGCCGGCGCGCTCAAGGCCTACGAGCGCTGCAAGTCGCTGCTCGACGCGGAGCTCGGCATCGCGCCGTCGCCAGAGACCGCAGAGGCGCTGCGCGCGGCGCTGCAGGGCCCTGGTGGAGCCAACGTCGCGCCGGAGCGTCCGGCCGGCGCAACGCAGCCGCCGGCCCCAGCTCCCCGCTTCGGCGCCTTCTCGGTGCTCGTCGTCGAGGACCACGACTTCCAGCGACGCACCACGCTGACGCTGCTGCGCAGCCTCGGCGTCGGCACGCTCCACGACGCCTGCGACGGCGCTGCCGCGCTCACGCTGCTCGACGGTGCCGCAGCACCCGACGTGATCATCTGCGACATCGACATGCCCGGGATGGACGGCGTCGAGTTCATCCGCAACGTCGCCGAGCGGCGACTGGCCAGCGCGGTCGTGTTCGCCAGCGGGCTCGACGGCCGCGTCTTGGAGACCGTCCGGGCGGCCTCAGAGGGCTATGGGATGCAGGTCCTCGGCGCAGTCGGTAAGCCGCTCACGGCGGCGGCGCTGGAGAAGCTCCTCGCGGCCTACCGCCCGCAGCGCAAGGCGGCGGTGCAGACCGGTGACTCCTCGGGGTCGATGCAGCAGCTGGGCGCGGCGCTCGCCGATGGCAGCCTCGCCGTCGACTTCGAGCCGATCGTCGACCTCGCGACGGGCCGCGTCGCCGGGCTGCGGCCATCGGTCCGCTGGCCGTTCGCCGACGACCTGCTCGTCGCCGCCGACGAGGCCGGGCTGGGTCGGCAGCTCGTCGAGCACGTGCTGCGCGAGACGCGCGCCGCCACCCGTCGCCTGAACCTCGACGCGTTCGTCGAGCTCACGCCGAGTCTGCTGACCGACGTGTCGCTCGCCGACGGCCTCGCGGCGATCACGCGCGAACGGATGATCCTTGTTGCCGGAGCCGCCGCGCTCGCGTCGCGCGACAGCCCGGCGATGCTCGACGTGCTCGCCCGGCTGCGGGTCAAGGGCTTCGGCCTCTGCCTCGACGGATTCGAGCCGGGCCCGCTCGAGCGGCTTCCGGTCACCCACATCCAGCTGCCCGCCGACGCGATCATGGCGGCCGCCTCGACGGGCGACTCGGCGCAGCTCAGCGCGGCGGTCGACGGCAGCCACCTGCTCAGTGCGCCGCTCGTGGGCCGCTGCGAGACGGCCGAAGAGTTCGAGCTGCTCCTGGCGGTGGGATGCTCGTTCGCCCACGGCCCGTTCCTGGCGCCCGGCGTGCCGCTGGCGCAGCTCGAGCAGGCCGTGACCGAGTGGACGGCCCCGCCGGTCGCGATCGACGGCGCGCGATGAGCATTCGGCGGTGGACGCTCCGCCAGCTCCTGGCGAGCCTGCTGGCGCTGCTCGGCGTGCTCGTCGCCGGGCTGTTCCTGATCGCGTCGATGCAGCTGCACGCCTCGCGGGTTCAGACCGACGCCGAGAACCGCCGCGCCGCGTCGTTCCTGATCGCTGACGGCCTGCGGCAGAGCTCAAACGACCTCACGAACATGGTCCGGCTCTACGTGGCAACCGGCAAGCCGCGCTTCCGCGCGTACTACGAGGAGATCTTGGCGGTGCGCGCTGGCAAGGCCCCGCGGCCGAAGGGCTACGACAGCTCGTTCTGGGACCGGGTGCTCGCGAGCGGCAAGGGGTTCGTGCAGTACGGGCCGCCGGAGTCGCTCGACGCGCAGATGCGGGCGGAGCGCTTTGCACCGAAGGAGTTCGGCGCGCTGTCGACGGCGCTCGACACTTCGAACGGACTCGCGAAGGTGGAGAAGGACGTGATGCGAGAGGTGGCCCCGCGCATCGCCGCGGGCCTCGACGCCGGCTACTCCGAGGACGTCGCGGGCCAGTACGCGCGGCTGGTCGACGCCGACTACCTCGTGCAGAAGGGCCAGATCATGCGCGCGATCCGCCGGTTCACCACGCTCGTCGAGGCCCGGACGGCCGCCGACGTGGCCGAGGCAGCCGAGGCCAACCGTCGCCTCGCGGTCGTGCAGATCGCCATCGTCGGCGTGATCGCGATTGTCGGTTTGCTCACGATGGTGCTGCTCTCGCGGGTGGCCCTGCGTCCACTCGAGCGGCTGCTCTCGTCGACCCGCCGCATCGCCGCGGGCGACTACGCCGAGCGGGTCGAGATCAAGGCCGTGTCGGACTTCGAGCAGCTCGCCGGTGCGTTCAACGAGATGGCGTCGGCGGTGGAGACTGACATCGCCGCGCGGCGCGAGGCTGAGCGAGAGGCCGTGCTCGCGAGAGAGGCGGCGGAGCAGGCCAGCCACGCGAAGTCGCGCTTCCTCGCCGCGATGACGCACGAGCTGCGGACGCCGATGATCGGCGTGACCGGCATGCTCGAGGTGCTGGCCCACACCGACCTCACGCGGCACCAGCGCGGGATGATTGCGACCGCCGAGGGGTCGGCGCGATCGCTGCTGGAGATCATCGGCGACGTGCTCGACTTCTCCAAGATCGAGGCCGACAAGCTCGAGATCGCCCCGACGACGTTCGACCTGCGCGGCGTCGTCGCCACCGCGGCCGACTCGTTCGTCCACGCCGCGTCGGCCAAGGGCCTGCTGCTCACGTGGGACGTCGACGACCGGCTCGCCCGGGCCCACGTCGGCGACCCGCTGCGCGTCCGCCAGATCGTGACGAACCTGATCTCCAACGCGGTCAAGTTCACCGAGGTCGGCGGCATCGAGGTCAGCGCCAGGCTGGCGGGGCGCACGGACGCGTCGGACGGCGATCCCGTCGAGCGCGTCGTCGTCACCGTCACCGACACGGGCATCGGCGTCACCCCCGAGCAGCAGGCGCGGCTGTTCGAGGCGTTCGGGCAGGCCGACGCGTCAACGACGCGCGAGTTCGGCGGCACGGGGCTCGGCCTGGTGATCTGCCAGCGGCTTGCGCTGATGATGGGCGGCGACGTGACCATGCACAGCCAATCCGGCGTGGGGACGACGATGCAGCTTCAGGTGCCGCTCGCCGTGGGCGATCCCGCCGACCGCGACCCGCGACAAGTCTCGCTGGTAGGCCCGTTTGCCGGGCGGCGCGACAAGCCCTCCCGGGCGGTGGCCGAGGCCGAGGGGAGCCTGATCTTGCTGGCCGAGGACCATCCGGTGAACCGCACGGTGATCGTCCAGCAGCTCGACCTCGTCGGCTTCCACGTCGACGTGGCCGAGGACGGACAGGAGGCGTTCGAGCGCTTTGCGACGGGAAAGTACGGGCTTGTGCTCACCGACCTCAACATGCCGCGAATGGACGGCTTCGAGCTCGCAGAAGCGATCCGCCGGCACGAACGCCGCCACGGTCTGGACCCGACGCCCGTGATCGCGCTGAGTGCCAACGTGATGCAGGGCGAGCCTGACCGCACGCTCGCCGTCGGCATGGACGACTTCATGGCGAAGCCGACGACGATTCCGTTCTTGGCCGGCAAACTGCGGCAGTGGTTGCCGCAGCTGTCGTGGGCGTCGGCGGTTGCCGACGACGCGGGCCAGCTCGACGCCGTGGCCGACGACGACGCCTTCGACGTGTCGGCCCTCGACCTGCTGACCGGCGGGGATGAGGCGCGGGCGCGTGCCGTCCTCCTGGACTTCGTCGCGTCGACCCGCGGCGACCTGGAGACGCTCGACGACGCCATTGCGAACGAGCAACCCGCCGAGGTGTATCGCGCCGCGCACCGCATCAAGGGCGCCGCGCTCACCGTCGGCGCCCGGGCGATGGCGCGGCTGACGCAGCAGCTCGAAGACGCGACCGCTGGGGCAACCGGCGTGGACTGGGTCGCGGTGGCGGATCTGGCCGCTCGGCTTGCGGAGGCCTTCGGCGCGACCGCGACGGCAGCCGATGCCGGGGCCGCGACGTCGAGCTAGTGAGCGCCCAATTGCCAGATCGGCAAGGACCCTTGGCAATCGCGGGACGAGGCGGCACGATGCGCGTGTGACGCATTCCGCCGGACCTGACACACCCCCCGCCGCCTGGTGGGAGGACCGCTACGCCTCGGGCGAGATGCGCTGGAGCGGCAGGCCGAACGACCTGTTGGTCGGTGAGGTCGAGGCGCTTGCGCCCGGCCGCGCCCTCGACCTCGGTTGCGGTACCGGCGGCGACGCGATCTGGCTCGCCTCGCTCGGCTGGCAGGTGACCGCCGTCGACATCGCGCAGGCCGCGCTCGACCAAGCGGCGGGCCATGCGGCCGAGGCCGGCGTGGGGGAGCGGATCACGTGGGAGCGCCACGACTTCGACGCGACCTTCCCGACCGGCGAATTCGACCTCGTCTCCGCGTGTTACCTGCAGTCGCCGCTGGCCTTCCAGCGGCGCTCAGCGCTGCAACGCGCGGCCGAAGTCGTCGCGCCGGGCGGCACCCTCGTCGTCGTCTCCCACGAGTCCTCGCCGCGCCAGGCCGCCGCCGACCACGCGACCTACATGCCGACGGCGCCAGAGCTGCTCGCCGACCTGGGCCTACCGCAGGCAGACTGGGAGACCGTTCGCGCTGAAGGGCTCGATCGCCAGCGCACGATGCCCGACGGCCGCGTCGTGGAGTACCGCGACAACGTGCTGCACCTGCGCCGCCGCTAAGCCGCGCTGGGTCAGGCGTCGACGGGCGCAGTTGCTGGCAGCCAAGCCTTGATCTGCGGCACAAGCTGCTTGGGGCTCGACTGCGGTGCCACGCGCTTGACCTCGGTGCCGTCGGGAGAGACGAGGAACTTCGTGAAGTTCCACTTGATGCGGGAGCCGAAGCGGCTCGACCCGAAGCTCTTGAGGAACGTGAACACGGGGTCGGTGTCGGCGCCGTTGACGTCGATCTTGCTGGCCAGCGCGAACGTGACGCCGTAGTTCAGATCGCACGCCTGCGCGATCTGCTCGTCGTCGCCAGGCTCCTGGTTGGCGAACTGGCCGCACGGAAAGCCGATCACGACGAGGCCCTTCGGCCCGTACTCCTGGTGGAGCTGCTCGAGCGAGCGCAGCTGCGGCGCCAGGCCGCACTTCGTCGCCGTGTTGACGATCAGCAGCGGCTGCCCGGCGAACCGCGCGAGGGAGATCTCTTCCCCGCGGTTGCTGCGGTAGCTGAGCTCGTGGATCGAAGCGACATCGGCGGGCATAGCCGCCATCCTAGGTGCCGAGCGAGCTGCCGTCTCGACAGGCCGCAACGACCGGCGCAACTCCGACGCAACGGACCGCCGTCACAGAGCGCCGAGGCGCGCTATTCCACGTGCAATCGCGTTGCGCCGCGTGCGTAGAACTGCTGGTCACGGGTGAACCGACCCCCACGACCCCGACCTCGTTCGAAAGCGCGAGAGGAGAGCAATGTTCGTTTCCGCTGGAACCCTGGAGCCCCTGGCCCTCAAGACGTCTGCGGCGACCGTGGGCATGAAGCCCGGTGGCTGCGACCTCAGCGTCCCCTACACCGGCACGCTCACGCCGCAGGCGCAGTCCGTGGTCACCTCCGCGCTGCGCCGGACGATGATCCAGATGCGCTACGGCACCCGCCTCAAGGGCGTCGCCGTCAGCACGGGCGATCAAGTCCTCACGGTGACGGCGTCGGCTTCCGCGTTCGCGATCAAGCAGTGGCTCGACAGCGGCGAGTTCATCGCCGCCGTCGATTCGGCGGTTCGCCACGCCAGCACCGGCGGGCGCTAAAGACGCCCCGAGGGCGGTCCCGACGGGCCGCGTGAGCCGCCCGTTCGCGTCAGAATCGGCGCCGTAGACCGACCGCGCATCCCCGCGCTTGACCTCAAGCGCACTTGAAGCTGCATACTCCGCGGCCATGGCATTTGCACCCCAGCCACCCCAGGGAGACGCCAGCGCGCCGCAAGCCGGCGCGCGCGTCCCTGCCCTGCAGATCTCGGAGCTCGTCAAGGAGTACCCGACCGGCACGAAAGCGCTGCAGGGCGTCTCGCTCGAAATCCCCGAAGGCAGCTTCTTCGGCCTGCTCGGGCCCAACGGCGCCGGCAAGTCGACGCTGATCCACTGCACGACCGGCCTCGCCGTCCCGACCTCGGGCACGATCCGCGTGTTCGGGCACGACGCCGTCGAGCACTACACCGAGGCGCGCAAAGCCGTCGGACTCGCCCCGCAGGACCTGAACCTCGACCACTTTCTCACGCTCGAAGAGACGCTCGACTTCCACGGCGGCTACTTCGGCATGCGCAAAAAGGACCGCAAGGAGCGCATCGGCGAGCTGCTCGACGCGTTCTCGCTCAGCGAGAAGCGCACGAGCCGCGCCCGGGAGCTCTCGGGCGGCATGAAGCGCAGGCTGATTCTCGCCCGCGCCCTGATGCACCGACCACGGTTCCTGATCCTCGACGAGCCGACGGCCGGCGTCGACGTGGAGCTGCGGCTCGAGCTGTGGCACTACGTGCAGCGGGTCAACAAGGAAGGCACCACGATTCTGCTCACCACGCACTACCTGGAGGAGGCCGAGCAGCTCTGCGACCGGATCGCCTTCATCAACGGCGGCCAGATCGTCGCCGAGGGCACCAGCGCCGACCTGGCGGCCAAGTACGGCGTGGCGTCGCTCGAAGACGCGTACCTCGAGCTCGTCGGCCGCAAAGAGCTGTCGCGCGCGAGCCTGGGGGAGGACCTGGCATGAACCGCTCAAGCGAAGGCTTCATCCGCTTCAGCGCGCTGCTCAACCGCGAGGTCAGCCGGTTCTGGAAGATCAAGCGGCAGACGCTCGGCGCGCCGCTGCTGGAGACGTTCCTCTACATCAGCGTGTTCGGGGCGGCGCTCGGCTCCCGGATCAAGACGCTGCACGGCTTCGACTACGTCGTGTTCGTGGTGCCGGGCCTGATCATGATGGCGTGGGCGATCAACGCCTTCTCCAACAACTCCTCGTCGATCCTCCAGCAGAAGTTCCAGCGTGCGATCGACGACCAGCTCTCCTCTCCGGCTTCGCCGCTGGAGCTGCTGCTCGCGTTCTCGCTCGGCGGGTTCCTGCGCGGCTTCCTGATCGCGCTGCTCACGTTCCTCACGTCGTCGCTGCTGATCGATCTGCCGGTCGAGCACCCGCTCGTGCTGGTCGTGGGGCTGTTCCTCGTCGGCTTCTTCTTCTCGCAGCTCGGCGTGCTCGTCGGCGTGCGGGCCGAGCAGTTCGACGACGTGTCGTTCGCGCAGACGTTCATCCTCACGCCGCTGATCTTCCTCGGCGGCGTGTTCTACTCCTCGTCGCTGCTGCCGGAGCCGTACGAGACGCTGACCCACCTCAACCCCGTCTACTACATGATCAACCTCGTGCGGTACGGGTTCCTCGGCTACACCGAGGCGAGCATCACGCTGTCGCTGCTGTTCCTCACGGCCGCGGTCGCCGCGCTGTTCTTCACGAACCTGCGGCTGTTCACGAAGGGCTACAAGCTCCGCGCGTAGCGGGTCAGCCGCCGCCGAAGAGCCCGCCGAGCGAGTCCGGGATGCGGTCGAGGACCTGCTCCCGGACCTCCGCGATCGCGGCGTCGCGGATCGCGTCGCGCACCGCCGGCTCCCACGCGCTGGGGTCGGCGGCGTCGTCGAGCAGCGGCGCGAGGTCGAGCTCCTCGATCGCGCGCTTCACGACGTCGCCAGTCGGTAGGAACTGGTCGATCATCTCGGCTGGCACGCTCTTGACCGCCTGCTCAGCGAGGCCGCTGAGGCCAAGCTCGCCGGCGTAGGCTTGCACGAGCTGCGACGCCTTCGGCAGGCTTCCCGCGGCGGCCATCGCGTCGACGGACTTGAGCATGCCGGCCTTCACGGCTGCGATCAGCGCTTCGTCGGTCTTGCCGGTCTTCTGGGCGAGCGCCGCACGATCCGCCGGTGAGGGCAGAGCGAGGAGAAGCTCCTCCCGCGAGATGCCGAGGCTGCATGCGGCGTCGGTCACGCCCGCAACGACCACGGCCTGCGTGACCTGATCTAGGTCGGTCGACGCCGCCGTGGCAGGGCGCTCCTCGCAGGGGTTGGCGACCGCCGCCGGGACGAAGTCGCCGCCGCCGACGGCCAGCTGGAAGCCGAGCAGCGCAGCGACGGCCACCACGGCGCCGCCAGGGAGTGCCCACGCGCGCGCCGTCATGCTGGCGCGATCCATGGAAGGGGCTCGGTCTCGCCATCACGCGGGGGCGGCGGCCCGGTTGGCCTGCGATCCGGGCCTTTGCCGCCGTCGTCGTCGCCGCTGCTCCCGGCGCCCGCATCTGGGTCGATCTCGTCGCGGTCGACGTCGCGGATGAGCAGCGCCGGGCCGATCGCGAGCAGCGCCAGCAGCCCGGCGATCAGGAAGGCGTCGCGGAAGGCCTGGGTGGCGGCGCGCTCGAGCTGATCGTCGAGTGCGGCGGCGAGCGACTGCTTCTCCGGTTCGTCGGCGGCGCTCACGGGGGCAGCGTCGAAGGCGGGACCGAGGTCGGGGACGCGGCCGTCTTCGGACTCGAGCTGCTTCTGGAGCCCTTCGGCCAAGGTCAACTTGGTCGAGACCGGGAGCGGCGCATCGATCACGAGGCTCGTGATCGCGGCTTGGGCGGGTGCGCGGGCGTCTTGCAGCCCAGCAACGAAGATCGGCGTGAGGATCACGAGCCCGACGACGATGCCGAGGTGGCGGCTCGCGATGGTCCAGCCGCCCTGCAGCGCTCGGGGGAACCGGTCATGCAAGGCAAACGCCGTGAGCGACTCCACGGTGAGCCCGAGCCCGAGGCCGATGAAGACCTGGGGGAGGACCGTCCAGCCGGGTTCGGCGCCCGGCAAGAACGCCAGGGCGATGAGCCCGCCGCCGATGAGGATCGCGCCGGCGATGGCCTCGCCCCGCGTGCCCGCTTGGGCTGCACGGGCCACCATGCCCGAGGCGATCGCCGCGATCGGAATGACCGTCACCGTGATCGCCGTGAGGATCGGCGTGCGCTGCCAGCCCTCGATCATCAGCAGCACGAGCAAGAACAGCGCAGCGGTGAGCGCAGCCGACAGCATCGCCAGCGCCAGGTTGGCCGCGATCCGGGGGCGGTCGGCCCGCAGGCTGTGGGCTTCGTGCAGCGCGGTCTGCGCCTCAGCCGCCGCGACGGCATGCGCCGCACGCAGCCCGAGGGCCACAGGCACCGCGAGCAGCACGAGCGGCACCTGCAGGATGAAGATCGACTCCCACGACAGCGCCTCGGTGAGCACGCCGCCGGCCACCGGGCCGATCGCGGCACCTGCCACGCCGGCCGTCGCCCAGCGCGCCGCTCCGCGCCGGTCGTCGCCGGTGGCCATCACCAGCAGCTCCAGGCAGGCCGTGATCACCAGCGCGCCGCCGATCGCCTGCACGCCGCGGGCGCCGATCAGCATCTCAAGCGACCCGGAGACCGCACACGCGGCAGAGGCGCCGGCGAAGAGCACCAGCCCGGCAACACCGGCGGCCGGAGCGCGGGACGGGCTGATGCTGAGCCGGGCCGCAGGCACGGCGGCGAGCCCGAGCACCAGGTTGTAGGCAGTGAGGATCCACGCGACCTGGCTGACCTCGGCGTCGAACTCCCGCAGGATGCTTGGCAACGCCAGCGTGACGATCGAGGAGTCGGCCAGGACGATCCCGACGGCGAGCGAGAGGATCCAGACCTTCACACCGCGATCGTAGACCTGACGGTCGGCGGACGCGCTGTTCGGCGCGACCCGGCGTGAACCCGGTTGCGGCAACGGCCCTGCTCACGGACGGGTGAAGAGAGCGAGAATCCGCCGCGCGGTCGTCAGACCGCTGCAAGCTCCGCGACCGGCGGATTGCGCCGGCTCATCACCCACGCGAAGGCACCGCCCGTGAAGAGCATGAAGGAGCTATAGACGGCCGCGGGGATCGAGAACGCGGCGGTCACCGAGGCGCCGACCGCGATCGCAAGTGCGGCGTTGTGGATGCCGAGCTCGAGCGCGATCGCCGTGGACTGCGCACTGCCGAGCCGTGCGAGGCGGGAGATCGCGAAGCTCAATCCCATCGACGTGACGTTGAGCGCCAGGGCCGCCCCCGCGACCTGCGGGGCGTAGGTGATCACGGTCTCGTGCTGGGTCGCGATCGCGCCGACCACCACGATCGCGAAGACGCCGAGCGCGGCCGCGCGCACGAGCCCGTATCGCGCGGCCACCTGCTCCGGGTAGCGTTGGCGAAGGAACAACCCTGCGGTCACGGGCACGATCGTCACCGCGAAGACCAGCGCGATGATGCCGCCCGTGTCGAACTCCGACCCGGCGCCGACGCCGAAGTGGCCGGTGGCGAGTTCGAGAAAGAGCGGCACGGTGATCACGGCAGCGACCGAGCTGATCGCCGTCATCGTGACCGACAGCGCCGTATCGCCCCGGGCCAGGTGCGTGAGCATGTTGGCCATCATTCCGCCGGGCGAAGCACCGAGCAGCACGAGGCCGACGGCGAGCTCGGGCGGCAGGTCGAACAGCTCCGCCATGAGGAACGCAAGCGCGGGCGCCAGCACGGCGAGGTTCAGCATCCCGACGGCCACGCCGCGTGGCGCTGTGAACACGCGGCGGAAGTCGGCCGGCGTGAGTGCCAGCCCGAGGGCGAACATGATCACGCCGATTCCGGCGGGCACCAGCATCGCCGCGGCGCCGGTCGGCTCGTGCATCACGAAGTCCTGCGACGCGCTGCCGGTGCCGAGCACGAGCACGGGCTAGGCGGGGAGCTTGCCGACAGCGGCCGCAAACGCCGCGGTGTCGCGCAGTGCCGGCCCGTGGCCGAACAGGACGAGCTTCGGCTCGAGCGCGGCCAGCCTTCTGGCCGAGGCCCGGTTCACCCCCGGCTCCGGGCTCAGCAGCGGATACGGCTCGCGGATGCCACGGCGCCCCGTAAAGGGGTTGTGGCCCCACATCACGTCGCCGCAGACGAGGACTCGGTCGGACTCGCGCCAGTAGGAGACGTGCCCGGGTGAGTGGCCCGGCGTAAAGAGCACCTGGAACCCACCGACGTCGTCGCCCTCGACGAGCCGACGCGCCACGGGGTGCCGCTTGGCGGCCGGCAACAGGCGCTTTCCGGCTCCCGGAACCTTCCCGACCTGCTTGCCGACCTCGACCGCGGCGGCGTCGTGCTCACCGACCCAGAGCGGAATCCCCAGGGCCTCGCACACCGCGTGGCTGGCGCCGTAGTGGTCGAAGTGCGCGTGCGTGAGCGCGTGCGCAGCGACCGCGTGACCCTGTAGCTGTTTGAGGATGTTGGCCTTGTTGAACCCAAGGCCCGAGTCGACCAGCACGTCGCCGAGCAGGTACACGTTGAGCCCGTTCTCGGGCGTGCCCTTGAGTTGCCAGACGCCGGGGGCGAGTTCCTGCATGCGCGGAGCCTAGACGGCGCTGGCGCGTTCGGCGTCAGACGTCGGTCCGCGAGAGGCTGCCATCGAGGTACGCCGTGCGCGTGGCCTTGCGGGCGATCTTGCCGCTGCTGGTGCGGGAGATCGTGTCGGGCTCGACCAGGACGAAGTCGTGGAGCGCGACCGCGTGCTCGCGCGAGACGGCGTCGCGCGCGGCGGCCGCGATCTCTTCGAGCAGTCCGGTCGCATCGGTGTGGCGGTAGCGCTCGGCGACGACGACGAGCTCCTCGCCCGCCTCCGTCGGAATCGAGAACGCGGCGAGGCGCCGCTGGGCGATCGCGTCGTGCGACTCCTCGACGGTGTACTCGACGTCGTGCGGGTAGACGTTGCGGCCGTCGATGATGATGAGGTCTTTGATCCGACCCGTCACGTAGAGGCGGCCGTCGACGATCACGCCGAGGTCCTCCGTACGGAGCCAGTGGTCGACCGGCAGCTCCGAGCCGCCGCCGACGAGCTTGGCGTTGAAGAGCGCTTCGGAGTCATCGGGGCGCTGCCAGTAGCCGACGCCGATGTTCGCGCCGTTGAGCCAGATCTCACCGACGCGGCCGTCTGCGAGGAGTTCGCGCGTTTCGGGGTCGACGATCGCGAGGTGCTGGCCGATCGCTTGGCCGCACGCCACCAGCTTGGTCGGCTTTGTGCCCTCGGCGATCTCCGTCGTCGCGACACCATGCTGGAGCTGCTGCCAGTCGACGTCGATCACGGTGCCAGCCTCGTGGAGCGGGGTGGTGGCGACGAAGACCGTCGCCTCGGCCAGGCCGTAGGTCGGCTTGACCGCGACCGGAGTGACGCCCTGCGGGGCGAAGCTCTCCGCAAACCGCTCCAGGGTCGAGGGCAGGACCGGCTCGGCGCCGTTGATCCACGCGATCACGCCCGACAGGTCAAGGCCCTCGCGGTCCTCCGCCCGGACGCGTTTGACTGCGTAGTCGAACGCGAAGTTCGGGGCGGCCGTCATCACGTTGCGGCGGCCGCTGATGGCCTGGAGCCAACGCGACGGCTTGAGGATGAACGCCACGGGATCCAGCAGCACAGCCTCGAGCCCGCCGATGGCCGGCGAGGCGACGCCGAGAATCAGCCCCATGTCGTGGAAGAGCGGAAGCCAGCTCACGGTCGTCGCCTGCGTGAAGTGCAGGTCGTAGCCCTCCTTGAGCTGGAGCGCGTTCTCCACGAGATTGCGGTGCGTGAGGCACACGCCGACCGGCGTGCGAGTGGACCCCGACGTGTACTGCAGGTAGGCGATGTCTTCGACGGCCGCGCCTTCAGGGAACAGGTAGTCGGCAGCGAGCGTCGCGTCGGCGCGGTAGTCGTCGATGACGAGGATCTGCGAGTCGGGAACGCCATGCGCGCCGCAGAACTCGCGTACGAGGTCGTACTTGTCGCGCGTGGTGAGCACCGCAGCGGCCGCGCAGTCGGCCACGACCGCCTGCAGTCGATCCCCCTGGCCGGGCAGGTCCGGCGCGAACAGGGGAACGCTGATCGCGTGGGAGCGAATGGAGGCGTGAAAGCCGACGCCGTATTCGGCGCCTTGCGGCGCCAGGAGCGCGACGCGATCGCCGGGCGCCGTGATCTGCTGGATCTTGGCGGCAAGCGCGCGGGTCCAGACGTCGAGCTCGCTCCAGGTGACGACGTGCTCGACGCCGCGCCGGTCGGCGCCGTAGTCGAGGTAGGTGATCGCGCGGGCGTCGGGAGTCTTCCGGGCCCAGTGATCCAGGTACGACGCGACGAAGGTCGGGTCTCCGAGTTGCTCAAGACGCGGCGCGGTGCCGCTTTCTTCTACGCGTGTGCTCACGGGCTCAGGCACCGGTCGAGCGGGGCGCGGTAACGCGGCCCGCAGGTTGGCGAAGGGGGACAGACATCACCATCGAAACTGTCGACAGCCTACTCGGGAAACGGCGCTTCCGCAGACAGATGTCGGGGAAAACGTCCCGATCTTGAACAACTGCTCACTCGAACTCGCGCAACCGAGCAGCCTCGAGGGTTCGTTCCAAACCGCCCGCTGAGACTGAGTTCTCAGTAGGCGGCGCCGTTTCTTGTGGTGCGAGCGGGCACAGTTGCGCCGGCCGAAGCCGGGCCGAAACTGCACCTGGGTTCAACCGGACTGCGCGACGATCTGTCGTCGCAGGGTTCGCCAGTCGGTAACGGCCGTGACCGCAAACTGGCACGGGTGGGCGGTAAGCGCCCGGACCGCGGTCTCTTCAGGCGGCGGTGCGGAGCACGTCGATCACCGCGTCGGCGCGCGTCTCGGGATTGATGAACGCCAGCCGCAACACGGTCCGTCCGTGCCACTTCGTGGGGACGCAGAGCATCACGCAGCTGTCGGCGACCTCCTGCGACCACGCCGCGTAGTCGTCATCGGTCCAGCCGGGACGCTCGAAGACGACGATCGAGAGCTCGGGCTCGCAGACGAGCCGCAGGTGGTCGGAGTCGCTGATCGCGGCCGCCACGGCGCGCGCCGTGCTGAGCGTCTGCTCGACGGCGCGCGTGTAGCGGTCGGTCCCGTGGGTCGCGAGGCTGAACCAGAACGGCAGACCACGCGCCCGGCGCGACAGGTGGATGCCCAGGTCAGCGGGGTTCCAGGCTTGGCGGTCGAGGTGGTCGAGGTACCCCGCGAGCTGGGAGTGGGCGGCCCGCGCGAGGCTCGGGTCGCGATAGAGGAGCGCGCAGCAGTCGTAGGGCGCGAAGAGCCACTTGTGCGGGTCGACGATGAAGCTGTCGGCGCGCTCGACGCCGGCGAAGCGGTCGCGGACCGACGGCGCGGCCAGCGCGGCGCCCCCGTACGCCCCGTCGACGTGGAACCACACGCCGCGGCGTTCGCACTGCTCGGCGATCCCGGCC
>JAEZDB010000157.1 GCA_023429855.1 Actinomycetes bacterium | reverse complement strand
CGCCGCGGCGGCCGGGGGCGACGGCGTCGTGCCGGTCGGCGGCGTGGTGGCGGTCGCTGGCGTGGTGCCCGGCGCTTGCCTGATGCGCGGCTCCGTCGTCGGCGTGGAGGTTGGGGCGACGGCGCCTCCGGCCTGGCTCTTGGGCCATGGTGGGGCGCTGGCGATCTGGGCGTCGTCGATGCGCACCGACACTCCGCGCGGCTCTTCGAGCCGCCGATCGCCATCCCAGTAGCCGATCCCGCCGGTCCCGCCGGTACCGCCGACAGCCCATCCGCGGCCGGACGGATCGGTCACGATCGCCTGGATCGCCGTCTGGGCCCGCGACACGTCGAGGCTCGTACCACTCCGCAGCGGCGTCCTGACGCGGTCGATCCAACCCTCCGGCGTGAGTTCGGTGAGGCGGCCGTCGGGAGCGGTAGCCGCTCGTTCGACGGAACCGTAGATCGGCTCCTCGCCTTCGCCGTAGTCAATGGGACGGCGATCCAGCTCGCCGATCCGCGGGCGGGCGCGGTCGGCAATCGACGCGTAGACCCGAAGCGACGAGACACCCCGTTCGGGGTCGGCGCCCGGCCTCGACGCCGCGATGGCGACCACGTCGCCCTCAGCGGGTGATGGGAGCCGCTCCCACGGCGCGCGGGGACCATTCTTGGCATATCGCGCGTCGACGACGACGGCGCCATCAGCGACGCCCGCCACGGTGGTGACGCCGGGAGGACGGCCGTCGGCTTCGATCATCGCCGCAAGATCGCGGTCGATCTCGAAGCGTTCGCCGCTCACCGCGAGCAGGCCGACGCTCGACGCGACGTAGGCCTGCGCACCGGCGTACACCACCTGGCGAAGGTCGGCGCCGTCGAGCGGACTTGGAAGCGCCACGCGCTTGACGGAGCCGTTCGTCGCAAGCTTGACGGCCGCGCCGTCACGCCCGACCGCCCAGCCTTCGAACTCCGGGCCGGCGGCGCTGCCGCCGTTCGCGGGACTCGTCGGTGTCGAGACGACCGGGGCCGTGACGACGGGTCCATCGCTGCTCTGGCGCACCGCGATGTCGACGAAGTCGAGGTCGCGGGTCACGGCCTTGTCGGCCGCGTCGACGTTCAGGTTCTGCCCTTCGTAGTTGTATTGCACCCGGGGCGTGTCGGGGTTGGGTGGATCTGCAAACAGGAACAGCCCGTCGGTGCCGACGATCGCGGCGCGTTTGTTGGGCAGCCAAGCGATGGCGCGGAAGCTTCGGGAGTCGCCTTCGGTGTAGCCCCAGAGGTCGCCGTCGAAGGGCACGCTCGGCGGGCGGCCGTCGTCGTACTCGCGCCGGAGGCTGGTCGCCCCCAACAGCAGGCCGCCGGCATCCGCACCGCTGACCGACGGCGACAGCGTCGCGTCGATCGGGGCGTCGTACGGCTGGGGCGTCGTCGTCACCAGCGTTCCGGCTTGTGCGGCGGCCGACCGCATCACCCGGCCCGCGAGACGGCGTCCGCCGGTCCAGCCGACGAGGTCGCTGACGAACGCCGCGGTCTCAGTGTGGCCGGTGGCCTGAGGTGTCTCACCGAGACCGCCTTCGAGTGTGAACCGTTCGCCGACGAGCCGGAGGTAGCCGCCAGAGGCGCTGCCGTCGCGGACCGCTGCGCCCTCGGCGTCTGGTTCAGCGACGGGGCTGGTGATGATGCGGCCGCCGAAGCGAGAATCGGCGGCGCCGGGGGGCGAAGCGAGCTCGCGCGCGGCACCCGTTGCGAGCGCGCCCTGCGTGGCGAAGGCCTGCGAGCGGTACCCGCGGCCGGTTGGGAAGCCTGCTGGGAGCTCGCCGCTGCAGAGCTTGCCGTCGTCGTCGAGCGCCCTGGTTGCGTTGGCGGTGGGGGTCGCGGCGACGCAGAACGTGCCGGTAGCGCGAGCGGCGAGCGGGTCCGTCGGAGCGGCGTCGGGGGTCGTCTCGGGCGACGTCTCCGTGGGTCCGGGATCGGTCGAGGCTGGATCAGTCGGGGCCGTCGTGGGGGAAGGCTCGCCGGCTGCCGGGTCGGTGGCGGCTGGATCGGTCGACGCGGGGGCCGTTGGCGCTGGATCGGCCACGGCGGCACGCGCGGGCCCGGGCCGCAGGTGGATCGTCGCCGGCACGGTGGTACCCCCGGCTCGCCGCACGAGCACGTCGATCCACCAGTGGCCGGGCGCGACGGTCAGGGGATCGCCAGCGCGTCCTTCGCCCCGCAGCACCGTCGGGCGCACCGCTTCGATGCCCGCAGGCAGCGGACCGCTGAGCAGCGGCGAATCCAGGGTCATCGGGCGCCAGCCGGAGCGGTCGGCCAGGCGGCGGTAGAGCGTGATGCGGCCGGCGGCCGCCGCGTCGCCTGCAACCAAGGCGATCGCGTCCCCATCGGGGGTGGCGGCGAGTGCGATCGGCGTACTCGCCGGGGCAGCGCTGGCGCCTTCCGCGTCCTGAAACGGCTCCTCGGACCATGACGTCCCGTCCCAGACGAGCACGCCGTCGCCGCCGGGCGGGACGAGGAGCACGCCGGTGCGGCCGTACGGCGGCGGTGGCACGGACGCGCCATCTGGGGTGGTGGGCGGCTTTGCGGCTGGTGCGTCGACGACCGCGAAGGGCGTGAGGTCGGTGGTCGCGTCGGGGTTGACGACCTGCTCAGCCGGCGCGATGAGCTCGGCGGGGGCCTTCGGAAGCAGTTGGAAGCGGCCGTCGGTTCGGCGGGCGAGGATGCCGCCGGCTGGTGCCGGGTCGGCCGTGCGGACGAGCAGTGCCGCGGCGCCGTGGACGGTGGCGTCGCCAGCGTTTGGCGCGGCGTCTGCTGCGCGCTCCTGCGCCTCTGCCGGACCGGCCGGTGGTTCGCGGCGGAC
>JAEZDB010000156.1 GCA_023429855.1 Actinomycetes bacterium | reverse complement strand
GGTAGGCGACGGCGCGCAGCAGCGGGTGGCGGAAGGCGAGCCGTTCGCCGTCGGCGATCACGAGCCGCTGCTGCTCGGCGGCGGCGAGCGTGCCCGGGTCGAGGCCCAGGATCGTGAGCGCTGCCGCGAGTTCGGCGCGCGAGGCGCGCTCATCGGCGGCGGCCACCGTGAGGGCTGCGGCGACCTGCGGGCCGGCCGCGTCGAGTTCGGCGCGGAAGGCGTGGTCGATCGCGTCGCTGGGCAGCAGCAGCTCGGGGACGGCGTCGGCGCCCGACGCCTGCGTGGCCGTCAGGCGAGACGCCAGCTCGACAAGCGCGAGCGGGTTGCCGTCGCTGGCGGAGAGCAGGCGGGTCAGCGGCTCGACGGCCAGCGACTCGGGTGCGGCGGCCTGGGCGAGCGCCTCGGCATCGGCGCCGCTCAGCCGCTCGAGCGCGAGGTGCGGGAAGCCGTGGATGAAGAGGCCGCGGTCAGGCTCGGACCGCGCGGCGAGCAGCAGCACGACGCCCTCCGCGCCGAGCCTGCGGCCGGCGAAGAGGAGGGCGTCGAGCGAGCCTTGATCGAGCCACTGCGCGTCGTCGATCGCAACGAGGACGCCGGTCGGTGCCGTGTCGGCGATGGCGCCGAGCAGCGCCAGCAGCGCGACCGCCAGAGCGAACGGGGGCTGCGGGTCACCGGGCTCGATCCCGAGCGCGATCGCGATCGCGCGTGCGTGGTGCGGAGCGATCTGGTCGCGCAGGTCGAGGTGGCCGAGCAGCAGCTCGTGCAGCCCGGCGAACGGCATCGCCATCTCGGCCTCGACGGCGCGAGCGCGCAGCACCGTCATCTCCCGCTCGCTGGCAGCGGTCACGGTGGCGTCGACGACGGTCGACTTGCCGATCCCGGCCTCGCCGGTCACGAGCAGCGTGGCGCTGGCGCCGCCCTGCGCGGCGGCATCGAGGTGCTCTTCGAGGCGCGTCAGCTCCGCGGCCCGGCCGATGATCCCCCGAGTCTCCAGCATTGCCTCCAGAGCCTAAACGGACATCGCCGCCCGGGGTAGCCAGCGGCTACCTGCGGTACGCCTTGCCGGGGCCCTGCGTCCACCAGCTCGTCTTGAGGCCGGCGCCGGCCTTGCTGAGTTCGAGGTGCACGTGGTCGCGGTGGGCAGTCGTCGGGTCGACCTTCGGGTTCCACTTGCCGTTCTTGCCGACGCAGGCGCTGTACTTCTGCAGCGTGTCGCCGCCCCACCACGAGCGGCAGTCCCAGATGATCCCCTGGATGCCGAGGCGGCGGGCGAGCGCGAACGGCTCCCCGCTGGAGTCCGGAGCCAGCAGCGTGCGGATGAGGCGTTCGGCGTCGGCGCGGTCGGCGCTGTTCTTCACGTCGAGGTGCCAGTCGATCGCCCGGCCCTCCGCGTGCAGCGAAGCAGAGTTCTTACCCCACTTCTCGCAGCGGTTGATGCCCCAGTTCACGCCCCGCGGCGACAGCTTCGGCAGGTACTTCACCAGCGCCGCCGCACCCTTGGTCGGGTGCTTGACGCAGCGCGTCGCACGGTCGTAGTCCCAGCCGTCGAGCGGCGTGTCGATCAGCGACTCGACGGGGTTGTTCGACACCGCCGAGAACGGCGTGTTCAGCGGCAGCGCGGCGACGGCGGGCGCGGCGGCCAAACCGCTGGCGCTGGCCGCGAAGGCAACGGTGAGCAGGAACGTTCGGAGGGGGGAGAGGAGCGAGCGGGGCATCGTTACTACGGTCATCGGCGCCGCGACGACTGCGCCCGCGCCGTATGCGCTCGGTATGGACCCGCGTTCGATGCGCGACGCGCCAGCGCCGCCGGGCGCGGCTGGGCGGCAACGTCGTTCGGCCCGCGTCGGCCGCGCCGCCCGTGTCGGCCGCGCCGCCCGGATAGACGATCGATCCGCGCGCGTTAGTGGTCCGATAGCGCCGACGCCGTACGCTCGGCCGCGCGAGCCAGCGCTCGGCGCCTCACCATCCAGCCGATCACCGCTCCGCCGACGAGCAGTACCGCGGTGACGACCGCCGCCGCCGCGCCGTCGAGGCTGAGCGCCGCCACGATCGTGACCGTCAGCCAGACCACGAGCATCAGCGCGACGATCAGCTGCACGAGCCGCCCGGCATTCGAGGTCTCACGCGTCTGCGGTGCCGTCATGGGATGAGTCTCGCGGGGTCGGCTGGGCGCGGGCCGCGCAGACGTGGTCGGACAAAGATTCGTGAGCGCTATCCGTGTATCCGCAGGGCTCTGTGGACAGGCCGGTGTCGACACGCTTGCGTCTAGGACAGGCCGATATCGCGAGCCATGCTGGCCTTGCTCCAGTACACGCAAAGGAGAGCAAAATGAAGAAGATCCTGGCCACGCTCGCGAGCACCACGGTGCTGCTGGCGAGCGCAACCACAGCGACCACGGTGACCACGGCAGCAATCGCCCCGGCGGAAGCCCACGCAAGCATTCCCTTCGGCATTCCGTGGTTCTCGAAGTATCTGACCTGCCGGAACTTCCCATCGGTTTGCGGGCGCCCGTCAGGTGGTTGGGCCTAGCCGAAGTTCGTCGGTCGACCCTGGTTGGCAAGACCGAGTCGCGGTTGGGGTGGCCGGGTCTCATGGCACTCTTTGTGCATGAGCGCGGCCACCCCGTCGACCCCGAACCCTGCCGATCCGCACTATCCACGGCTGAGCGGTCTCAGTCGTCCCGAGACCTTGCGGGCCAACGACGCCACGATCGCAGCGCTGCAGGCCGGCTACGAACAACTCACAGCGTTCGCGAAACCGAGCCCGCCATCGACGCTCAAGCCACTGCGCGGACTGCTTTCTCGCAAAGCCATCGCTGATGCTGCGCGGACCCCGGACGGTTTGCGCGTAAGCGAAACGATGCTGAGAGACCGCTGGGATCCGCACGAGAACTACGTGTCCGACCTCATGGACTGGGTCGCGTATCTCCACCACAGCACCTGGATCTCGCAGAACGCGGCTATCGTCGCGCGACTCGAGAGCGAAGCTGACACGATCGGCACGTTCATCGACGAGGTGGCGTTTTCCTTCCAGGAGCGCTTCTTCGCTGAACTGCCGATGTTCCGCGTGGAGTTGCTCTGCTACTCGCTCATGCACGAAGCGAGCATCGACGACCGGCTTGGACATATCTATCGGGACACCACGGAGCGTTGGCTGCCGATTTTCGAACAGGCAATCGATCGTTTTGGCGGAACGCTGCGGCCCGGCGTCGACCTGTCGACGCTCATCGAGATCTGCACAGCGGTCGGCGACGGGCTCGCCGTCCGCGAACTCGCTGAGCCCACCAGTGGTGAACGGCGGATCGAACGAACCCGACTGCTGGCTACGGCAACACGGGCCATACTCGCGGCGGCTACCACGGGGCTTGAGGACGTAAGCCCTTACCAGGCCCCGACAGCTGCAGGGAACGTAGCGTCGTCGGGCGGTGCGTGAGCAGCAAGGGTCTGCCAGGCCACCGCCCCCTCACGTCAGCCAGTCCTCGGCGATCTTCCACAGCCGCGCCTCGGCCTCTTCGCGCGTGTGGTCGTGCGCCGTGACGTAGGCCGTCGGCTCGCCCGTTGTCGCGGGCAGCTCCGGGTCGGGTTCGCGCGTGAGGAGCCAGCGGTCGTCGGTGAGGCGGGCGACGCCGAGGGCCTTGCCGTCGGCGACGAACGCGAACGAGTCCGGGCCGTTGTCGCGCACCTCGAGGTGGAGGCCGTTGACGAAGGTGGCCACGTCGACGTCGTAGGCGGCGGGGTCGTCGCCGCCCGTCTCGCTCGTGCGCACCTTCACGACCGTGCCGCCGCTCGAGAGCCGCGCGCGCTCGTAGACCTCTTCGAGCGACGCCGATTCGACCTTGGAGACCGGGTGCGGGTCGCTGGCGATGAACAGGGCGTAGGTCAACATCACGCCAGTTTCCGTCAGGCCGCGCGCGGCCCGGTGATCCAACCCCGGTCACTCTGATTCTGGCTGCGCCCCGAGGTAGGGCGGGC
>JAEZDB010000064.1 GCA_023429855.1 Actinomycetes bacterium | reverse complement strand
CAGCTCAGCGCCCCCGAGCTCCCGCTCGAACCCCTTCGCCTCGCCGCGCTGATCGCCGCCCTGCTCGCGGCGTTGCTCATCAGCGGCGCCGCGCTCCTGCGCACGCTTGGGCTGCGAAGCGTCTCTGCGCCGATCGTGCCCGACCCGCCTCACGGCCGCGGGCCGCGCCTCCGCGACCGCGTCAGCACACTCGCCGACGACGTTCGCGACTTCCTGCGCCACTCCAGGTAGCCCTACGCGACTTGGCGCGGTGCGCTGGCCAAGCGTCGACTTCCGCCGTTGCGTGTGCGTAGGCGCCATCCCCGCAATCACCGGTTTTTTCGTGCACCGGGGGCGCGCGGAAAGAACCCGCTCTCAGCGAAAAACGCCCTCGCGGGCCATCCGCAAGACCGCTAGCGTCGAAGGACGAACGAAGCGACGGTCTGGGCCCTCACCAGATCGGCTCGCCGGCCCCGCCAAGGTGTCGGCACGCAGGAACCACTGGGCAGAGATTTTCCGTCCGGGGCGTTCGCAAGGATCAGGTGTTACCCCCTAAAGGGCTCACACCCGGACGCCACACTGCAAAACACCGGGACGAAACGACGCCGGACCCCGCCGTCGGAAGAAGGAGAGAAGCGCCATGACCACGCCGTCGCAGACCACGCTCGACACGGAGAACAGGACCGGTAGCGCGATGCGTGTCGCCCGCATGTTCACCAAGGCTGGCGTGCATCCCTTCGAATCTGTCGAATGGGAGATTCGCGACGCGCGCATCGGATTTGGCGACAAGGTCTCCTTCGAGCAGACCGGCGTGGAGTTCCCGAAGACGTGGTCGCAGAACTCGACCAACATCGTCGCGCAGAAGTACTTCCGCGGGCAGCTGAACTCGCCGGAGCGCGAGCGCTCCGTCAAGCAGATGATCGGCCGTGTCGCCGGCACGATCGCCGGCTGGGGCCGCGACCGCGGCTACTTCGCCTCCGAGGAAGACGGCGACGCCTTCGAGGCCGAGCTCACCCACATCCTCCTGCACCAGGTGGCGGCGTTTAACTCGCCGGTCTGGTTCAACGTCGGCTTCGAAGAAGAGCCGCAGTGCTCGGCCTGCTTCATCCTCTCCGTCGAAGACACGATGGAGTCGATCCTCGACTGGAACACCCGCGAGGGCCGCATCTTCCGCGGTGGCTCCGGCTCCGGCATCAACCTGTCGAACATCCGCGGCAGCACCGAGCCGCTCGCCAAGGGCGGCACCGCCTCCGGCCCCGTCTCGTTTATGCGCGGCGCCGACTCGTGGGCCGGCACCATCAAGTCCGGCGGCAAGACCCGCCGCGCCGCGAAGATGGTCGTCCTCGACGTCGACCACCCGGACATCCGCGAGTTCATTTGGTGCAAGGCCAAGGAAGAAGACAAGGCTGAAGCGCTGCGCGACGCAGGCTTCGACATGTCGATCGACGGCGACGGCTTCAAGTCGATCCAGTACCAGAACGCCAACAACTCGGTTCGCGTCTCCGACGAGTTCATGCAGGCCGTCGAGAACGACGAGGACTGGCACCTCACCGCCCGCGTCACGGGCGAGCCGATCGGCGAGCCGATCCGCGCCCGCGAGCTGATGAACGAGATCGCGGAGGCCGCCTGGCGCTGCGCCGATCCGGGCGTCCAGTACGACGGCACCATCAACAAGTGGCACACGTCGCCGAACTCGGGCCGCATCAACGCGTCGAACCCGTGCTCGGAGTACATGCACGTCGACGACTCGGCCTGCAACCTCGCCTCGCTCAACCTCATGAAGTTCCGCCGCGCCGACGGCACCTTCGACGTGAAGGCCTACGAGCACGCGATCGACATCGTCCTGCTCGCGCAGGAGATCATCGTCGGCCCGTCGAGCTACCCGACGCCGGAGATCGGCGCCAACGCGCGCGCCTTCCGCCAGCTCGGCCTCGGCTACGCCAACCTCGGCGCCTACCTGATGGCCAACGGCCTCGCCTACGACTCCGACGAGGGCCGCGCCCTCGCCGCGTCGATCACCGCCCTGATGACCGGCCGCGCGTACCGCCAGTCCGCCGTCATCGCCGAAGCGGTCGGCCCGTTCGAGAAGTACGCCGAGAACGCCGAGCCGCACCTGAACGTCATGCGGATGCACCGCGACGCCTCCTACGAGATCGACGAGGAGAACACGACCGACACGGCCCTCCTCGAGGCCGCCCGCAAGTCGTGGGAAGAGGCCGTCGAACTCGGCGAGCAGCACGGCTACCGCAACGCCCAGGCCACCGTCCTCGCGCCGACCGGCACCATCTCGTTCCTCATGGACTGCGACACCACCGGCATCGAGCCGGACTTCTCGCTCGTCAAGTACAAGGAGCTCGTCGGCGGCGGCTCCATGACGATCGTGAACCGCACCGTCCCGCTCGCCCTCGAGACCCTCGGCTACACGCCCGAGCAGATCGAGCAGATCGAGGCCTACATCAACGAGCACGGCACGATCATCGGCGCGCCCGAGCTGAAGGACGAGCACCTCTCGGTGTTCGACGTCGCCGTCGGCGCCCGCGCGATCAGCGCCATGGGCCACGTGAAGATGATGGGCGCCACGCAGCCCTTCCTCTCCGGTGCGATCTCCAAGACGGTCAACATGCCGCACGAGTCGACCATCTCCGACATCTACGACGCCTACGTCGAAGCGTGGCGGCTCGGCGTCAAGGCCCTCGCGATCTACCGCGACGGCTCCAAGACCGCCCAGGCGCTGCGCACCGACGCGCAGAAGGAAGTCGAGTCGGGCTCCGGCGCCGGCTTCACCCAGGCCGACATCGACGCCGCCGTCGAGGCCGCGGTCGCCGCAGCGCAGATCGAGCAGACCCCGGTCGCCACGCGCCGCCGCATGCCGCGCGAGCGCCAGTCGCTCACGCACAAGTTCTCCGTCGGCGGCCACGAGGGCTACATCACGGCGGGCATGTACGAAGACGGCTCCGTCGGCGAGATCTTCCTGACCGACGTCGGCAAGGAAGGCTCCACCATGCGCGGCATGATGAACGCCTTCGCTACGGCGATCAGCATCTCGCTGCAGTACGGCGTGCCGCTTGAGACCCTCGTCGAGAAGTTCGCCTACATGCGCTTCGAACCCGAAGGCATCACGCAGAACCAGGAGATCCCCTTCGCGAAGTCCATGCCGGACTACTTCATGCGCTGGCTCGCCTCCCGGTTCCTCTCGACCGACCACCAAGAGGCCCTCGGCCTGCGCACCGCTGCCGTCCTCGCCAAGGAAGCCGGCTCCACCGCGTCGGTCGCCAACCGCGGCGACACCGCCGGCCCGAGCAACGGCAACGGCAATGGCGGCACCAAGCCCGCCGCCAAGGTCGCCAGCCCGACCGCGAAGGCCACTGCCAAAGCCGCAGCGACCCCGGCCGCCGCAAGCCTCACCGACACGCCGCCCGTCGTCCCCGCCAAGATGCTCGGCCTCGACCTCGGACCCGCCTGCAACCAATGCGGCGGCATGATGCAGCGCACCGGCGCCTGCTACACGTGCCCCAGC
>JAEZDB010000054.1 GCA_023429855.1 Actinomycetes bacterium | reverse complement strand
CCGCTGGTCGAGCAGCGACTGCAGGGCCGGGTCGAGGCCGATCGCCCGGTCGTCGTCCTCAAGCAGATTCTCGAGCCCGAAGACGCTGAGCATCGCGACGAGGTCCTCACTCCCAACGGTGCCCTTGTCGCGCCGGAATGCCTCGTTGACCCACGCCGCCAGCGGCGCCAGCGCCGTTGCGGTGTTGAAGTCGCCTGCCAGCGCGGCGAAGAACGCCGCACGGTGCTCGGCCATATCGGCGGGGCTCGGCCCGTCGACGAGCACTCGACCGACCTCGCGCAGGCGCGCCACGCGGGACTGCGCCTGCTCCATCGACTCGGGCGTGAACGACACCGGCTGGCGGTAGTGCGCGCCCGCGAAGAGCCAGAGGATCGCGTCGCGGCCGTACTGTTCGAGCACGTCGGAGAGCAGCGCGACGTTGCCGATCGACTTGCTCATCTTCTCCTCGCCGAGCTGGAGCATGCCGCTGTGCATCCAGATGCGTGCGAGGTCGTGGCCGGTGCCGCAGCGCGTCTGGGCCTCTTCGTTCTCGTGGTGAGGGAAGACGAGGTCGAGGCCACCGCCGTGGATCTCGAACGCGGGGCCGAGCCACCTCTCCCCCATCGCCGAGCACTCGATGTGCCATGCCGGTCGGCCTGCGCCCCACGGTGAGTTCCATGACGTGTCTTCGCCCGGCTTCGTCGACTTCCAGAGAGCGAAGTCGGCGGCGTCCTCCTTGAGGTTTGCGCCTTCGAGGCCCTCACCCTGGTCGGCGTCGGCGAGGTCGCGGCGCGACAGCTCGCCATAGCGCTCGTCGCTGCGCACGCGGAAGTACACGTCGCCCTCGGCCTCGTACGCGTGGCCGCGCTCGATCAGCGACGCCGTCAGCGCGATGATCTCGTCGATCGTCTCCGTGACCCGCGGCTCGTGGTCAGGTCGACCGAGCCCGAGCGCCGACGTGTCGTCGATGTAGCGCTGGGCCATGGCGACCGCGAGCGCAGCCGAGTCGACGCCGTCCTTGGCCGCCTCGGCGTAGATCTTGTCGTTGATGTCGGTGATGTTGATCACCAGCGTCGCCTCGTAGCCGACCGACTGCAGGTAGCGCTTGAGCCAATTGAAGACGACGAACGGCCGCGCGTTGCCGATGTGGATCGGCTGGTAGACCGTCGGCCCGCAGGCGTAGATCCCGACTTTGCCCGGCTCGCGGGTCTGCAGTGGCGTCAGCGCGCGCGTGCGCGTGTCGAACAGCTGGATCTCGGGGTACTCGGCCACAGGCGGACGGTACCGGACTCGGAGTGGCGGACTTTACGACAGCTGCCGTGCCGCCCCTCCGGCACGCCGCTGGACCGTTGGCCGCGCTCTACAGCGCCCCGTGGATCTCGGCGGCCGATGCCTCGCCGGCGCGGATCGCGCCGTCCATGTAGCCGGCCCACTTCACGGCCGACTCGGTCGACGCGAAGTGCAGCGGGCCCTCGGTGCGGCTGAAGGCGTCCTTGAAGCCGATCGTCGCGCCCGGGCCCGGCACGGCGACCGGGCAGCCGCGGTGCAGCGGGAGCGCGTCCCAGGAGAGGTCGTGGAACTCCTTCGGCGACCTCGCCTCGTTGCCGAACCACTTGCCGAACTGGTCCAGGACCTGCGCCCTGCGCTCGGCGGCGCTGAGGGGCCACCAGTCGCGGGCGTCCTGGCCGTCGATGAAGCCCATGATCACTCCGCGCGTGCCGCTCGCGGGCGAGAGGTCGAAGGTGATCTTGACGGGGCCGCGGTCGCTCGTCGCCTGGCCGGTGAGGCCCCTAGCCCGCCAGAACGGGGTGTCGTAGATCGCGATCGCTTTGCCGACCGAGCCCATCGGGAGCCGCTGCAGGTGCTGGTCCTTGAGGGCAGAGAGGCCGGGCTCGAACACGATGCGCGGCACCATCGGCGGCGGCACGGCGACGAGCACGCGCTTGGCCTGGACCATCACCTGCTCCGAGATGACCGTCGTCATGTTGCCCTCGGTAACCACCTTGCGCACGGGTGAGCCGAGCGTCACGTTGCCGTCGCCGAGCTTCGCCGCGAGCCCTTCGGGGAGGCGCTGCGAGCCACCGGTGAGCTGGCGCTCCTGCGCGCCGCCGCCGGTGTTGAGCAGCGCGTTGAGGTCGCCGGCGGAGCGGATGTAGAAGAGCATGTGCAGGAACGACACGTCGCGCGACTCGACGCTGAACAGCGACAGGCACGCGAGGTCGAGCAGCTTCTGCGCACCGACTGAGTTCACGTTCTCGCGAATCCAGGAGTGGAACGTGAGCGAGTCCCAGCGCTCGGCGCGCGGTGCCGCCCACGGCTTGGCGGGATCGATGCTCGACGCGTAGCCGTTGAGCCGCGACATGATCGACTGCAGCTCGAGGAGCGTGACGACATCGAGCGCGGGAATGGTGCCCTTGTACTTGCGTACGCCGCCGTTGAAGTACTGCACGTTCTGGCCGGTGTTCCAGGTGCGGTAGGTGCTGACGCCAAGCTCCTGCGCGAGCGCGAGGACCTTCGTCTGCGACGGCCCGACGAAGGTCGCTCCCCAGTTCAGCGGCGTGGCACCGTCGTTCGCCTTGACGGTCCAGACGCGTCCGCCGACGCGCTCGTCGGCCTCGATCACGTGCACCGAGCGGCCCGCGTCTTTGAGCTTGCGGGCAGCTGAAAGTCCCGTAAGGCCGGCACCGATGATCGCGACGTCGACGGTGACGACTGGCAGGTCGCTGCTGCTGCCGCCGTCGGCGGCTCGCGCCGGAGCGGCAACGCTGGCGCCGACCGCAGCGGCGGCCACTCCGGCCCCGGCGGTCGTGAGCAGCGAGCGGCGAGAGACGGACGTCGGCGACATGCCAAGAGGTGTATCGCGTCCTCGGACAGTTTTCCAATGTTCCGGCGGTATGCGACCACTCGCCTCACCCGAACACGGGTCGCCGTGCGCCCGGAACGACGGCGGGCGCCCCGAAGGACGCCCGCTGGAGCTGGCCGCTTGAGGTCGGCCGCTCTACCTCGCTCCGGTGCCAGAGTGGCCGGAGCGTCGGAGGGTGGCGCTACTTGGTGAGCGCCTGCTTCTGTGCTGCCGTCTCCGGCGTGTTCTTGTAGGGGTTGTCGATCGAGACTTCGCCCTCTTCGAGGTAGGCCGACTCGACGTTGACCTCCCAGATGTCGTGCTCGTGGCCGAGGACGAGGTTGTCGACGGCGCGCATGGCGGAGAGCATCGAGTGGTCGGAGTTGTTGTAGCGGTGGAGGCCGTTGCGGCCGACCTGCTGCAGGTTCTCGACGGTCGCGAGCCAGTTCTTGATGACCTCGACGCGCTTGTCGTAGTCCTCGTCGTACATCGGGTACGCCTTGGGCACGCGCACGGCGTAGCCGCGGTCCACACGCTCGGGGCGGTCGATCAGGCCGATCTGGACGAGCTCCTTGGTGGCGAGGGCGACGAGGTCGTCGTCGTCCATCTCCCACAGCTCGTCACCCTCGAAGCAGAAGTACTCCAGGCCGACCGACGCCTTGGACTGGTCGGGGACCATCCACGGGCTCCAGGAGCGGAAGTTCTGGATGCGGCCGACTTCGACGCCCGGCTCGTGGATGTAGATCCAGTTGTCGGGGAAGAGGTCCTTGCCGTCGACGACGAGCGCGACGGTGAGGAAGTCGCGGTAGCGCAGGCCCTGGGCCGCCTCGACGACCTCCTTCGGGGCAGCTTCGCCAGCGAGGCCGACGATGTTGCGCAGCGGCAGCGACGAGATCACGTACGGGGCTTCGATCGCCTCGCCGTTGACCTTGACGTGCGTGACGCGGCCACCCTCGATCACGAGACCGTCGACGCGCGACTCAAGCTCGACGGAACCGCCCTGCTCGTTGATGCGGTCGGTCATCTGCTCCCACATCTGGCCGGGGCCGAAGCGGGGGTAGTTGAACTCCTTGATGAGCGACTTGTGCTTGCCGCCGCCGTCGCCGAAGAACGCGGCCTTGGCGGCCGAGATGAAGGAGAGGTCCTTGATGCGCTGCGCGGCCCAGTCGGCGCCAAGCTGGTCGCAGGGGACGCCCCAGACCTTCTCGGTGTAGGACTTGAAGAAGAGCTCGTACAGGCGCTTGCCGAAGCGGTTGATGACCCACTCCTCGAGGTTCTTCTCGTTGCCCTTCTTATTGAAGATGGCGGCCTTGAGGTACGAGAAGCCGGCGCGCATCAGCTCGACGGGGCCGAGCTTCTTGATCACGTCGGTGCCCTCGAGCGGGTACTCCAGGAACTTCTTGTTCCAGTAGATGCGCGACTGGCGCGGGCGCTTGAGGAACTCGCCGCCCATGATCTCGTGCCAGAGGTCGTCGACCTCCTGGTTCTTCGTGAAGAAGCGGTGGCCGCCGAGGTCAAAGCGGTAGCCGTCGCGCTCGACGGTCATCGCGATGCCGCCGACCTGGTCCTCGGCTTCGAAGACGCGCACGTTCTTGTCGGCCTTCACCAGCTGGTAGCCGGCGGTGAGGCCAGCGGGGCCGCCTCCCAGCACCAGGGTGGGCTGCGCCTCGTCGGCAGAGCCAGCGGCCCCTGGCGACGGCGCGAACGCGGAACTATCGAGCGGCTGGTTCATAAACGGCACCTTACCTAAACGTCTCCTAAAGGTCACCACATCGACCGGCGGCATGCGCCACATGCCGCGCAGCGGTGGTCACGGCGCCGGCGGCGTGCGCGGCGCGCGCCTCGTCGACGCACCATGCCCCGCCGACGCCGCAGGGGCGCCGGACGCTCCAGACGCCGCAGGCGCCGCAACGTGTCTGTCGAAGTTGACCGCGAAAGTCGTGGTGATCTCCGACAGACCTCGCAGTGCCCGAACCGCCGCAACCTGTCTGTCGAAGTTGACCGCGAAAGCCGCGGCGATCTCCGACAGGCGTTCCGACGGCCTCTAGTTCGCGGCTTGTCGTCCGCCGGGGGGGCGAATTTCTGTCGCTCAAACCCTCTTATATGTATGGAGACATTTTCATCGGCCCAGCCCAAAACCGTGCAGAAGGCCGCGACCAATCGCGCAATTCGGCGCCACATGGACGAGCAACAAGGCTTGGTCGGCTATCGCCAGCTTCGTGACGTGGGCCTGACTCCGGAGTCGATCCAACGGCGAGTTGACGCCGGTGAGCTCGTGCAGCGGACGTCGTGGCGACCGTCCGGGACGAGCCCTGCGGGAAGGCGACCACGAAAACGCGCCGGCGGGGCCTACGCCGCGCACAGGGCGCCGTTGTCGATGGACGGGGTCCGCTGGGCGGCCTTGCTTGCGGCTCCGCCCACGTCTTGGCTTGGCGGCGTGTCTGGCTGTGCCTTGCTCGATCTCGAGCGGCAACGCGGCACGGCGATGCACGTCGTCCACTTCGGTGGAGGTTGGACGCCACCGTATGGCGTTACGGCGGTGCGCACGACCCGTCTGCCGGAGCAGGACCAGACCACGGTCCGCGGCATTCCGTGTACGGCGTTCGCCCGCTCGGTGATCGACGGCGCGTCATCGAAGAAGGTGTCGGACGAGCGGATCGACGCCTGGCTCGAGCGCGCGATTGAGATCCGGCTCTACGACGAGCGCCACCTGCGGCAGGTGATCCGGGACCGCGACATGGTGCGCGGCGCCGCGCGGCTCGACGCCGCTCTCGATCGAATCGACGAGCTGACCGGCGAGTTCAGGAGCTTCTTCGAACAGAAGACCACCAGGCTGGTCCAAACGTCCTCGGTGATCCCGGCGCCCGTCGTCAACGTCTTGGTCGACGGTTTCCGTCCGGACCTCGGCTTCCTCGGGACGCGAGCCATTATCGAGTGCGACGGCCGGGACTACCACCGCTCGCTGGCTCAGATCGTGGCCGATGAGCGGCGCGAGGCCATCCTGCGTGCTCGTGGGTTTCGGATTCTGCGGCTGCGCTGGGCCGACGTGCAGTATCGGCCGGCCGAAACGCTTGCCGTGATCGAGCGGTTCGTCCTCGCAAATCGCGCGGCTCCAGTCCCCCAGGCCGCGTAGTTGTCTGTCGAAGTTGTCCGCGGAAGCCACGGCGAACCTCGACAGACGCCCGAGCCTCGCCCACGCCACACACGGTCTGTCGAAGTTATCGGCGGAAACCACGGCAAACCTCGACAGACGCCCGAGCCTCGCCCACGCCACACACGGTCTGTCGAAGTTATCCGCGGAAACCACGGCGAACCTCGACAGACCTCCGACGCCGCAGGGGCGCCGACGCCGCAGGGGCGCCGACGCCGCAGGGCCCCCGACGCCGCAGGGCCCCCGACGCCGCAGGGCCGCCGACGCCGTAAACGCTCAGTGGGCGCCGTGGCCCTTGCCGAGTCGGTGCATGACCGCGACGATCACGGCACCCACGGCGACGCCGAGGATCGCCGACGCCACCGTGTTGGTCAGCCAGCCGCCGACGCCGCCAAGGGCGTGATGGACGTCTTCCTCGAGGTGGTGGACGAAGTCGTACAGCGCGTGGACGCCGAGCTCGTCGAGCCCGACGAGGATGATGTGGCCGCCGACCCAGAGCATCGCCGCGACGCCGACGTTGGCCAGGACCGACAAGACGACCGGCATCGCGCGCACCAGGCCGCGGCCGAAGCTGGCAGCGGCGCCTTCGCGCGTCGCCGCGAGGCGCAACCCGACGTCGTCCATCTTCACGATCAGCCCGACGACGCCGTAGACGCCGATCGTGATCGCCAGCGCGACGAGCACGAGGATGATCGCGCGCGACAGCAGCGGCTCATCCGCGACCTCGTTCAACGAGATGACCATGATCTCGGCCGACAGGATCAGGTCGGTGCGGATCGCCGCACCTACCAGCGTGTCTTCGTCGGCCAGGACCTGCGACTCGTGCTCGTGGCCGTGCCCGGGCCCGACGATCTCCCACAGCTTCTCGGCGCCCTCGTAACAGAGGTAGGCGCCGCCGACCATGAGGATCGGCGTCAGCAGCCCCGGCAGCAGCTCGCTGAGGAGCAGGATCACCGGCAGGATGACCAGCAGCTTGTTGCGCAGCGAGCCGACCGCGATCCGGCGGATCATCGGGAGCTCACGTTCGGGCGCGATGCCCTGCACGTAGCGCGGCGTCACGGCAGCGTCGTCGACGATCACGCCCGTCGCCTTCACGCTCGCGCGGCCAGCCGCCGCGGCCACGTCGTCGACGGACGCGGCGGCGGCACGCGCCAGCAACGCGACGTCGTCAAGCAAGGCGAAGAGACCGGCGCTCATGCCAGTACTCCGCCGCGGTCCAGCATCACCACGTTCAAGCGCACGGCTGCACCGTATCCGGCTCGGGACGCGCACGGCCGCACGCCAGCGGCCACGGGCACCGTCTCGTGCGCTCTCAGATCAAGCAGCGCGCCGGAACCGAGCAGCGCTGGCGACGTGGGCGCGCTACCGGCGCTGGTAGACGATCAGCCGCAGCCCGCGCGGCAACGGGCGCTCGCCGTAGCGCGGCAGCTCGCCGACGCGGATCAGGTCGGGGTCGGCGTCGAGCGTCGTCTGCCAGTCGAGGGCGCGCTTGCGCACCAGCCATGTCCACGGCGCCCGCCAGCTCGCCGACCGCAGGATCGGAATCGCGAGCACGACCTTCTGCCCGGACTTCACGCTGGGCTTCATCGTCGCCCACACGTCGTCCGACTGCGCGTCCTGCAGCCGCTCCAGCGCGTGGCGCCAGTCGAAGACGCGCGTATCGGCCTGCCAGCCCAGGCTCGTGGCATAGCGCGGAGCGCCGCCCATGTAGTGGCTGATGACCGGCAGCTGCTCGGGGTGCGGCGAGATCACCACGTCGCCCGGGCGCGTGGCCTGCGCCTGCGCGGCCAGTGCGGCGACCTGCGCGACGTTGCTCTTCTGCCGGACGCGCTCCTCGAGCGGCTGCGCCCACGTGATCGCGAGCAGGCAGAGGACGGCCGCGCCGACCGTCGGGATCCGCGCAAGCACCAGACCGGCAAGCAGCAGCGCCGGGCCGACCGACACCGCGAGGTACCGCAGCGACCACGCTGGCGACACGTGCGACACCGTCCACGCCAGGACGCCGGTGCCAAGGATCATCAGGGCAAGCATCAGCGCGGCACGCACCGTCGTCCCGTCGCCGGGCCGGTCGCGGCGGGCGATCACCAGGGCTGCTGCGGCCGTGATGGCGGCCAGCACGACGCCCGTCCACTCGTAGCCGAACGGCACGACCACCGCGCTGAACAGCTCGCCGAAGCCCGGCACGATCGACCACGGCGCCCCGGTCGAACTGGCCTGCTTGAGCAGCGACGGCACCCACGGCAGGTAGAGCAGGCCGATCGCGCCGTAGATGATCACGCCGTCGATCACCGACGACCGACGTGCCGCGCGATCCCCGGTGAAGACGATGACCAGCGCCGCGACGAAGCTCGCAGCAACGCCGAAGAGGCCCCAGTTGTGGGAGTACATGATCCCTGCGCCGCCGAAGACTGCCAGCGGGATGAACGCGCGCTCGCGCTTGACGAAGACGAGCACCAGCGCCCCCGCCAGCACGAGGGCCAGCAGCGAGACGAGCGCGTACATCCGCGTCTCCTGCGCGTAGTACGTGAGAAACGGGTGGCCAGCGGCGAGCAGCGCCGCAACCCACGCCGCGCGGGCGCCCGCAATCCGCCAGGCGAAGAGGAACGACACGGGGATCGTGAGCGTGGCGGCGAGCAGCGACAGCGATCGCGTCGCTGTTTCGGTCGTCCCGAACCACGACTCCCAGACGTGCAGCAGCAGGTAGTAGAGCGGCGGCGAGCCGTCAAGCAAGAGCACCTGCGGAATGCTCGTGAACGGGTACCGCGCGATCCCGGTCGCAATGCCCTCGTCGATCCAGTACGAGGTGTCGAACGCCTGCGTACGCAGGAGCACCGAGGCGACGCAGAGCCCGATCATGCACGCGAGTCCGAGCGCCCAGACGACCGGGCGCGGGTGCGAGCCCCGATGCGGCTCGTGGACCGCTTCCTCGTCGGTCATGGAGCGCAGCGGTGCTGCACGACCGTGACCTGGCTGCGCTGCGCGATCTCCGTGACCGGGAGCCCGGGCGGAAGGATCGGCCGGCGCGCCTTGGCAGGCACGTTCGTGCCGATGATGTACGTGCCGCCGCTGAGCGGGCGGTTCGCCTTGATCTGGTCGACGTGCAGGTTAAGAACCCACGCGACCGGCGGGACCATCAACGGGTGCGTCTGGATCGCACGGCAGGCGATCACGCGGTCGCGAACGGCATCGTCGCTGAAGATCGCGTTGAGCTGCTCGAGGTTGTGCGACTGGTAGCGGATCTCGTCGGTCCGTCCTGGGAGACGCAGACCGGCGACCACGACCATGCCGAGCACGGCGAGCATCACGAGCAGTTCGCCGACGACGGGCATCCCGCGGGCGGCGGTCAGGCGGACGAGCCAGGCGACGCCGGCGAGGCCGACGGCGACGAGGAAGCCGAGCGGGGCAGCCAGGTAGCGCGGATTGCCCGCGTACCCGCCCTCGGTCATGAGCGCGACGATCGTGACCCACGCCAGCGCCAGCGCGAAGAGGCCGGCGGCGAGACGGACCGTCTTGCGGCTCGGGAAGCCATCGTCGACCTGCGCTGCAACGTCGGCCCCGCCGCTGCCATCGTCGGCAGCAGCGTCGTCGCCGCGGCGCCAGACGACCACGCCGACGATCACCGCCGCGATCACGCCGAGCAGCGGCAGCCACAGCATGAGGTTCGCCATCGATCCGAGCACTTCGAGCGACGGGCTGTCCGCGAAGGCCGCGCTGTCGGGGTTCGGCGCGTGGGCGCGCGTTGCGGCCCGCAGGAACGCCCCGGACCCGATCTTTTCGGGGATCAGCCAGGTCGTGGTGACGAGCAGCGCCGACAGCGCCAGCCACCACACGTTGGCGGGCCGCGCCCTGAGCCGCTCGAGCCCGACGAAGGCGACGAAGAACCACGCCTCGGGCCGCAGCAGCGCCGCCGCGACGAGCCACCAGTAGGCGGCGTTCCTGCGGCCATCGATCCAGCTCGTTGCCGCGAGACAGCAAACCAGGACGAGCATGCCCTCGGAGCTGCCCTGGATCCCGTAGGCGTAGTAGAGCGGGGCGACCGTGATCGCGACGGCCGCGAGCGCCGCAGCGAGCCGGCCGCCGAGCCGGGCGGCAAGATCGGCGACGGCGACGATGCCGACCAGCGCCGTCGCCCGGGCGATCCACATCCACAGGTCGGGGGCCGCGTCGCCGAAGAGCGCGAACGGCACGGTGAAGAACATCGGCAGTGGCTTCCACGACGGCCCCGTCGTGGTGACGAGGTCGCCCTGGACGATCTCGCGGCCCCAGATGATCCACGCCCACGGGTCGTAGGTCGGCGCGCCGCCAAGCAGCAGCGTGCCGAGGCCGGCGATCACGAGGCTCGCGAACACGACCCAGCCCCACCGCACGCGCAGCGGGCCAGGTTCGGTCAGCTCGAGCAGCCGCGCGTTGCGAGCCGGCACGGCGCCTGGCTCAGACGAAGAGGAGTCCGGCGACGACGGCCCGTGGCCGTTCGCCGAAGTGACGGGGGTAGCGGTCACGACGACTGCAGGCTACGCGTCTGCGCCGCGGAGCTGCGCCACTGCCAGCGCGGCGACACCCTCACCGCGCCCGACGAAGCCCAGGCCTTCACCCGTCGACGCCTTGACGCCGACGGCATGGACGGGCACGCCGAGCGCTTCGGCGAGCGACGCCTGGATGGCGCGTTTGGCAGGGCCGAGCTTGGGCCGCTCCGCGACGACGGTCGAGTCGACGTTGTCGATCTCCCACCCCAGTTCGCGCACACGCACGAGGACGGACTGGAGCAGCTCGATCGAGTCGGCGCCTTTGTAGGCGGCGTCGGTGTCGGGAAAGTGGTCGCCGATGTCGCCGAGGCCGGCGGCGCCGAGGATCGCGTCGGTGATCGCGTGCGCGAGCACGTCGGCGTCGGAGTGGCCGTGCAGCCCGACGGGCGATTCGATCTTGATTCCGCCGAGGATGAAGTCGCGGCCCTCGACGAGACGGTGGGAGTCCCAGCCGATGCCCACGCGGCGATCATGCGGCGTCGGACGCGAGGTCGAATCGGTCACCCGATCGGCTCCTTGCGGCGCTCGCGACCTTCGAAGACGGTCAGCTCCGTGACGCCGTGCTCAGCCAGGAACTCGCAGGCGCGCTCGAAGTGCGAGCCGAGGTCGGCGGGCGTGTGCGCGTCGCTGGAGAGCGTGAAGTCGCAGCCGGCGTCGATGCACATCTCGAGGAAGGCGGGATCGGGGTAAAGCTCGCCGACGGGCTTGCGCAGCCCGGCAGTCGACACCTCGACGGCGGCGCCGCCCTCGGCGATGCCGTCGATCGCGAGCTCGTAGAAGCGGCGCAGGTCGCCCTCGGGCTTGGGACGGCGTCCGCCCCAGACCTTGACGAGGTCGGGGTGGGCGAGGATGTCGAACAGGCCGCTGCGGCCGCACTCGCCGAGCGTCGCGAAGTAGCGCGTCCACACCTTCTCTGGCGACTGCCCGGTGTGGTCCCAGATGTCCCAGCCGAGGTGGTCGACGGCCAGGTCGCCGAGGAAGTGCACCGAGCCGATCACGTAGTCCCAGTCGCGGGCCTCGAGCAGGTTGGCGATCTGGTCCTCGCGGCCCGGGATGAAGTCGGCTTCGATGCCGCGGCGGAAGCCCTGCTCGCCGAGGAACTCGACGTACTGGTCGATGTCGTCGACGGCCGCGCCCTTCCAGAGGTCGTGCTGCCAGACGTCGAGCGCCGCGGTGAAGCGGTAGATGTGCTCGCTGGCGCCGAGCTCGGCGATGCCCTGCTCCTGCGCCGCGATGCGGTACCGCTCGGCGTTTGCAGGGGTGAAGAACTTGTCTGCGGTGGTCCCAGGTTCGTCTGGGCGCAGATGCACGTGGTAATCCGTCAGCACTGCCGTGGATTCAAGCAGCCCGGTAGCGGTGCGCGCTTCCGGGGTCTTGCGGGCCGTCCCCGGCCCGGCGCGGTGGCCGGCCTAGCCAGCTGCATCGCAGCGAGCGGGATCAGGCGAACGCGGGCGTCGTGAACGGCCGGCCGCTGAAGAACTCGGCCTCCTCGCGCCCCAGCTCGGTGGCCGGTTCGTGGCCGAAGACCCACTCGCCGGCGATGTCGAGCCAGTTGTTCGTCGCCTCGAGCTGGCCGAGAACGCCGAGCACGAGCATCACGCCGCGCAGGAGCACGAAGTGCTCGGCCGGCAGGACGAGGTCCTCAAAGCCGTCGGCGTTGCGAAGCTCGGTGTAGACGCCCATCATCTCGGCGGTCTTGGCCGACTCGATCTGCAGCGGCTCGTCGACCATCAGCCAGCCGAACACGGCGTTGTAGCTCTCGTAGAGCAGCGGCGCGAGGGCCGGGTTCTGCGGCAGCGCGCCAGCACGGGCCACCACTTCGAGCAGCGCGCCCGGATCGCCCGCGTGCGTGGCGATCGTCGAGTCGACCATCTGCTCGACCTCGGCGTCGGGCAGCTTCTTGGCGAAGCCGAAGTCCAGGAACGCGACGCGGCCGTCGTCGAGGAACAGCGTGTTGCCGGGGTGCGGATCGCCGTTGAGCAGCCGGTGGCGCATCGGGCCGTTGAGGTAGAAGCGCACGAGGATCTCCCCCACGCGGTCGCGCTCGGCAGCCGGCCGGTCCAGGATCTCCTCAAAGCGCCGGCCCTCGATGAAGTCCGTCACCAGGACGCGGCGCCCGCACAGCCGCGTGTGGACCTCGGGGACGACGATGAACGGGTGGCCGCGGTAGATCCGCGCCATCGACCGCTGGTTCTGCGCCTCGAGCTCGTAGTCCAGCTCCTCGTAGATGCGCTCGCGGATCTCGTCGGCGATCGCGGCCGTGTCGATCCCCGGGACGATCGTCTTGAGCAGCTTGAGGCCGAGCGCGAGGTTCTTCATGTCGGACTCGATCGCCTCGGCGATGCCCGGGTACTGCACCTTCACGGCGACCACGCGGCCGTCGCGCAGCACGGCCTTGTGGACCTGCCCGATCGCCGCTGCGGCGATCGGCCGGTCGGCGAACGACGCGAACAGCTCGTCGATCGGCGCGCCGAGGTCGGCCTCGACGATCTTCTTGACCTGCTTGAACGGCGCCGGGTCGGCAGAGTGCTGCAGCTCCGCGAGGATCTTCTGGAACTCGGGACGCACCTCCTCGGGCACGAGCCCCATGTCGACGGTCGAGAGCGACTGGCCGACCTTCATCGCGGCACCGCGCATGCCGCCCAGGATCGTGACGAGCTGGCGCGCCGCGGCGAGCTGCTGCTTCGTCGCCGCTTCCCGGCGCCGGTCGGAGCTGGCCGCTCCGCCGGTGGTCGCGATCGCCTTCGAGGTCGCCATCCGCACGGCGACGCCGCCCGCGGCGCCGGTCATCGACGCAACACGGAGCATGCGCGACGTCCTGATCTTCTTGCTCACGGTCGGACCTCAGGGACTTGGCGGGGACAGCTGACGGCGGATGCGCGCCTGCCCCGGATGACGGGCGAAACTCGGATCCGTTTCGTCGATCAAGCGATCGACGAGCGCGAAGTCTATACGATCATCGATCACGTGATCGACGAAGCATCACACAAGCTCGACACCCCGTCAGCAGCGCCCGCCGAGGCTCCAGCCCCCACGCCGCTCACCGCGCGCGAGCAGCAGCGGCTGGCGACCCGCCGCGCGATCCTCGAGGAGACGCTCGCCTGCCTCGCCGACGACGGCTACGGCTCGCTCACGACGCGCCGCATCGCCGATCGCGTCGGCATCGCCCAGAGCACGCTCATGCACCACTTCGCCACGCGCGAGGCACTGCTCGTCGAGGCGGTGTCGAACCTCGCCGTCTCGATGGCCGAGACGGCCGTCGCCGAGATCGGCACGTCACGACGCCAGGGCAGCGACCACCGCGAAGCCGTCCTCGACCAGGCCTGGTCGACGCTCACGACCCCCGAGGCGCTGGCCGCAGCACAGCTCCTCGGCGCCGCCTGGTCGGAGCCTGAGCTTGCGACCGCCCTCCGCGACCTGGAGATCCGCATCGCCGAGATCGTGCTGCAGACCGCCTACGCCGTCTTCCCCGAAGAGTCGGCCGACCCGCGCTTTGCCGTCTACATCGACAGCGTCTTCCAAACCATCCGCGGCCTGATCATGAGCCTCCCCACCTGGGGCCGCGAGGCCATCGACCTGCGTTGGTCGCTCATCAAGCCCGTGCTGCTTGAGGCATCGGGCCTGTTGATTCCGCCGCCAGCGGACTAGCGGCCGCCGAGCAGCAGCTCGGCGACGACCAGGTCGTGCGGCGTCGTGACCTTCATGTTCGGCCCGGTCGCCGGGACGAGCCCGACCTTGCCGCCGAGCGATTCGACGATCGACGCGTCGTCGGTGGCGGAGGCGAGCACGTCGTCGGGCAGATCCAGGGCGCGCTGCAGCCAACTGCGGCGGAAGACCTGCGGCGTCTGCACGGCCCACAGCTCCGAGCGCACGAGCGTCTCGTCGACGTGGACGCCGTCAGCGGAGCGCTTGACCGTGTCGGTGACGGGGGCCGCGACGATCGCCGCAGCCAACTCGCCGTCGGCCTCGAGCCCTTCGACGGCAGCAGCGACCAGCGCGGGCGTGAGCAGCGGCCTGGCGGCGTCGTGGATCAAGACGGGGTCGCCCCCGCTCGCCCCCAGCGCGGCGCGCGCCGAGTGGGAGCGCTCCGCGCCTCCTGGCACCGCGATGCAGTCTTCGGGCAGCGCGTAGCCATCAGGCAGTCCGGCGGCCGCGAACGCCGCCGCGTCGGGCAGCCCAGCCGCAGGCAGGGCGACGACGATCTCGCCGACGCCCGCCGCGCGGAGCGCCCGGATCGACCACTCCAGCATCGGGCGGCCGGCGAGCGGCACGAGCGCCTTGGGAAGCGTGCTCCCGAGGCGCTCGCCCTTGCCGGCGGGGGCCAGCCGGG
>JAEZDB010000484.1 GCA_023429855.1 Actinomycetes bacterium | reverse complement strand
GTGTCGGTGTTGGTTCGGGCGTGGGCGTCGGCGTTGGTTCGGGCGTCGGCTCCGGCTCCGGCGTCTCGACGACGAGCCCCTCGGGCGTCTGCGGGAAGACCTCGGCGTCGGCGAGCAGGTTGCACGTGGCCTGGCTGATCGCCGGGTGCGTGGAGTCGACGCCGGGGTCGACGTAGGTCTGCGTCTGGTTCTCGTGCAGGTAATGCGGCCCGAGACCCCACGACCAGTGGATGGTGCCGGCCGAGAAGACCAGCGCACCGCTTGGCGCGCGATAGGTGACGGCGTGGGAGTAGGGCGTCCAGCCGGCCGGCGGGTTGGCGCCTGCCCCGCCAGGGCTGTAGGTGCGGCCGGCGTCGCAGAGGTAGCTCAGGTGCGAACTGGGCAGCGCGCCGATGCGCGGGTCGGTCTCGGAGAGGCGCCGCAGCTCGCCGCCCTCCTGGGTGACGGGCCGGGCCGCGAACGGCTGCCCAGGCGCCGGCACACCGTCCCACTCCCAGCCGACCAGGCCGGTCCCGAGCGTCGCGCCCGCGGCGGGGACCGCCGTGTGGCGCCAGGCGCGGTGACCGGCGAACTCGCCGTCGCCGTTATCGGCCGGGACGGTGAGCCCCATGTAGCGGTTGTCGTCGTCGCCGATGTACTGCACGCCGAACAGCGCCGACTCGGGGCGCCCGTTGCCGGCGTAGTTCGGCGGCGTGGCGGCGGTGGTCCCCGGAACCGCGACGCCTGGCCCCTTGCCCGGATCGCGGAAGGTGGTGGTCGGGGCAACCGGGTCGTCCTTGCCCGTCACCGTCGGCTGCGGTGAGCCGCCGCCCTCGATCACCTTGAAGCAGGCCATCACCCGCGCGTCGGCCTGCGACGTCGCCGGCTGGCCGCCGTGCGTCTCGTAACGCACCCGCCAGTACGCAGTGTTGGCGCCGAAGTTGAAGATGCTGGTCCCGGCATCGCGCGCGGCTTCCACACCGTCGCGCATCTCCTGGGTCCAGTACTCGCCGTGCCCCAGAATCGCGAGCGCCTTGGAATGCTCAGGCTGCAGCTGCACGGGGTCGAAGTGCACGGCGACGTCGTCGGTGTAGGCCACATCGAAGCCGTGTCGCTCGAACCACCAGATCGCCGGGAACTCCGTCCGCAGGACCCAGTTCGTCTCGCCGCCCCAGTTGTTGTAGGGCCGGTCGAGGCTCGCCTTCGCGGCCCGCTCGGTGCCCGTGGCCGGGACGATGCTGCCGGCGTGGCCGAACCGCGAGAGCACCGTGTAGAGCGAACGGCTCTCCGCGTAGTTGTAGGCCTGCCAAGTATTCGTCGGCAGCATCACGAGCAGTTCCCGCGGCCGCCCGTCGTCGCGCACGATCCACACCACGTGCGACTCGCCGCTGCGCTCGACCGCCGGCGCACCCGGCGGGAACTCGTACCAGCGACCCTTGAGCTTGGCGAGGTACACGCCCGACGTCTGCAGCGCCGACCCCGGCACCCGCACGATCGTGCGGTCCTTGGCCCAGCCCGTCAGGCCGGTCTGCGCGTCAGACGGGTGCTGCGCGCGGCGCGTACCCGTGTTCGACGGCCGCCCGCCCGCGTCGAGCCGCTGCCACGTCGAGATGCCAGCGGGGCTCTTCCACACGCGGCGGCCGCCCTTGCCGCCGTAGTACCCGAGCCGGAACACCTCGACCTCGACCGACTCCAGCGGCGGCTCCGGCGCTGCGTCGAGCCACAGGTTCGGCCCGGAGATCACGAGGTCGACCGGCTCGCCCACGTCGACGGAGGAACGTCGCGCCCAGCCGGTGATCATCGACCAGCTCGTCTTCACCTGGAAGCTGGCGGTGTGCGTCGCCGGATCGGTGCAGCGGTTCTCGTGGACGATCGGGTGCGGGTGCGGGCAGAACGCCCCCTCGGCCGCGTCGCCCGCGAACGTCTCCCCGATCGCGAGCGAGCCGAGCCCAAGGGCCGGCAGTCCAGCGGCCAGCCCGGAATCGCGCAGGAACTGGCGGCGGTCGCGCATTCGCGAACACGCTACTGACACATCACACTACCCATGGGGCAGTTCCGGTCACAGAGGTGGAAGACACACCCGTGACGCGTGCAAGAGGCACCAGTTCGCCGGCCCGTGCGGTCCGTCGCCCTGACGGGCGCCTTACCTTGCTGGGTCTAGGATCCCGGCATGTCGCGCCTGATCCTCGGTCCCCTGCTGCGCTACGTCGGCGAAGCCGAAGCGACGATCTGGGTCGAGACCGACGCGCCCTGCACCGTCGAGGTGCTCGGGCACTCGGCGCCGACCTTCTCGGTACTGGGGCACCACTATGCGCTCGTCGTGGTCTCGGGGCTCGAGCCCGGCTCGACCCGCGAGTACGAGGTGCAGTTCGACGGTGGGACCGTCTGGCCGCTACCCGGCGGGCGCTACGGCCCGAGCCTCCTGCGCACGCTCGGCCACCGCGAGCCGCTGAAGATCTGCTTCGGGTCGTGCCGGGTGTCGTCGCCCGACGTGCCGCCGTTCACGCATTCGCCCGAGGAGCACGACCAGGGACGCGAGGTCGACGCGCTCGAGGGCCTGATCAACCGTATGCAGGCCACGCCGGCGCACTCGTGGCCGGACCTGCTCCTGCTCGTCGGGGACCAGGTCTACGCCGACATCCTCTCCCCCGCCGTCGCCGGGCGGGTCAAGGCGCGGCGCGGCGAGCGGTCGCCGGACTCGCTGAAGGAGGCGACCGGCGAGACGGCTCCCGAGACGCAGGTCGCCGACTTCGAGGAGTACACGTGGCTCTACCGCGAGTCGTGGCAAGACGAGTCGCTGCGGTGGCTGCTGTCGACGGTCTCGACGGCGATGATCTTCGACGACCACGACGTGCACGACGACTGGAACACGTCGGCGGCGTGGGTCGCCGACATGCGGCGGCGGCCGTGGTGGCGCGAGCGGCTGCTCGGCGGCTACGCGACCTATTGGATCTACCAGCACCTCGGCAACGCGTCGCCCGCCGACCTCGAAGACGACCCGCTGTGGCGTACCGTGCGCGAGGGCGGCGAGCACACCGACGCAGTCATGGAGTTCGCCGGCCGCGCTGCCGACGAGGTCGCCGGTACCCGCTGGAGCTACCGGCGCGACTTCGGCCGCACCCGGCTGCTCGTGCTCGACTCGCGCGCCGGCCGCCAGCTCGAGGAGGGCCGCCGCAAGATGCTCTCCGACGAGGAGATGCAGTGGGTCGAGGACCAGATCGCCGAGGGCGGGTACGACGACCTTCTCCTCGCGACGTCGCTGCCGTGGCTGATGGCGCCGGGGCTCCACCACCTCGAAGCCTGGAACGAGGCCGTGTGCGCCGGGGCCTGGGGCAGGCGACTGCGGGGCCCGGCGGAGCAGCTGCGCCAGCGGGTCGACCTCGAGCACTGGGCGGCCTTCGGGCGCTCGTTCACCCGGCTGACCGACCTCATCGCGCAGACGGCGTCGGGCCCAGACGCACCGCGCACGATCGCCGTGCTCTCGGGCGATGTGCACCACGCCTACGTCGCCGAGGCCTCGTTTCCCGGACGGCCGGCGGTGCGCTCCGAGGTCATCCAGGCGGTCTGCTCGCCGATCCGCAACCCGCTCGCTCGTAGCGAGCGCCTGGTGCTTCGGGCGTTTCAGTCCAGACTCGCCGGGCTTCTGGGTCTCGGCCTCGCGAAAGCCGCGGGTATCACCAGCCTTGGCGTTCGGTGGCGCTTCACCGAGCCGCCCACGTTCGACAACCAGCTCGCGACGCTCGTGATCCACCCGGCGCAGGTCCGCCTCGACATCGAGAAGACCGTGCCAGCCGACTGGGAGCACCCGGTGCTGCACGAGAGCATCGCGTGGCGGTCGCGGGTCGGGCAGCCCAGGGCCGACAAGGCGTCGGCCGCGTGACCACCCCGCACCCGGCGCGTTGGCCGATCTCCGACGCGGCTCTCGACGCCCGCCTGCGGTTGTCGCACGAGGACTTCCGCGCGATGATCGACGACTTCATGGCGGCCGTCGAGCTGCCGCCGTACGACGACGCGTTCTACGAGCGCGCCATCGCGTACCCGTGGTCGCGGCCGACCGGGTCCTACGCCCTCGACGGCGACGAGGTCCTGCCCCTCGACCCCGAACGCGCCGCGGCGGTCGGTCTGGCGAACCGGGCGCCACTGCTGGCGATCGGCTCCAACGGCGCTCCGTCGACGCTCGTCCGCAAGTTCGCGCACCTGCCGCCTGCGGAGCGCCGGCTGGTCGTGGTCGCCGGGCGACTGCACGGGTTCGACGTCGGCCCCGCCGCGCGCGTCACGCCCTACGGGTCGCTGCCGGCCACGCTGTTCGAGAGCCCCGGCACCGCCGTGCGCGCGAGCGTCCTGTGGGTCACCTCGGCGCAGCTCAGCGCGCTCACGTGGAGCGAGCTGAGCTACTTCCTCGGCTGGCTCGCGCCGGCGGCGTTCGAGCCCGACGCGCCGCCCGGCGAAACGGGCACGCCGGCCGTCGCACAGGCGCTCGTCTACATCTCGCGGTGGGGCACGCTGACCGATGGCGAGGGCCCGGTCGCGCTCGATGCCTTGCCCGCCGACGGCCGCACCGCTGCGGCGTGGGACCAAGCCCGGCTGCTCGACCTGCTCGCCGCTGAGGCTGGCACGGGCGCCGCAGACGGCCGTGCGCTGCTGCGCCACCTCACCGAGCAGCCTGCCGGGTTTATGCAGGCGCTCCACCCATGGCTTAGCGCCCGCGCCGTGCCGCTCGCGTCGCCGGCGTGGCACCCGTACCCGACCGCGCCCACTCGCCGCTGAACCGCCCCGCTGCCCGCGCTGCCTGAGCACCCGGGCAACCACGGGCAACGCACCACTGCTCATGAAATCAATTCGCTTCGGGGCGTCTCGGGAACTACCCTTCACGGCGTGTCCCGCCTTGTCCGACTGCTGCTGGCGACCGCCGCAGCAGCCCTCTTCGCGCCCTCTGGCGCGTCGGCTGTGCAGCCGCCTGCGCCCGCGCCCGACCTCACCGCGCCGCTGATCCGCGCCGACCCGACGCCGCCGACCACGCTCCCGACCGTCTGGGGATGCCGGCCCGGCATGGCGCGCAACCCCTGCGACTCCGACGGCGAGACGACCGTGCTGCGCTCGACGCAGTCGCAGCCGCGCGTCGTCGACCGCGTGGAGCCGGCCCCGGCGCCGACGACGCCGCCGATCGACTGCTTCTACATCTACGGCTCGGTGACCGCGGCCACTGGCTCGAACGCGCCGCGCCACACCGAGCGCAATGTCGACGACGCGCTGCGCTGGAGCGCCGGCCGCCTCGGCCGCCACTGCCGCGTGTTCGCGCCGATCTACCGCCAGCTCCCTGCGATCCCGCAGATCGGGCTCGAGATGGCGATGCGCCGCACCTACGCCTCCCGCGCGCAGAACATCGCCTTCTCCGACGTGCTCGGTGCCTGGCGCGACTACCTCGCCAACGACAACCACGGCCGCGGCATCCTGATCGTCGGCCACTCGCAGGGCTCGGCGATGCTCATGCGGCTGATGGAGCGCGAGGTCGACCGGAACGCGACGATGCGCGACCGCCTCGTCGGCGCGTGGCTGATCGGCGCCAACGTCGCCGTGAAGCAGGGGCAGCGCCTCGGCGGCAGCTTCGCTTACCTGCCGACCTGCTCCCAGCCCGGCGAGTACGGATGCATCGTCGCCTACTCGGCGTTCGCCACGCCGCCCGGCGGCACCGCGATGTTCGGCCGCCTCGGGCCGCTCAACCAGATCTTCGGGGGGCCGTACCGCCAGCCGTACGTGCCGGCGTGCACCAACCCGGCCGAGCTCGCCGGCGACGGCAACGTCCTACGCCCGGTCCTGCGCGGCACGCCGCCCGGGGGCAAGGAAGGCGAGACCGACCGCAAGTTCTGGAACAACCGCCGCGCGACGGCCTCGACGGCTTGGGTCATCCCCGCCGACCGGTTTACTGCACGCTGCCGGGTCACCCCGACCACCGCGTCGCTGCTGGTCAGCCGCGGCGCCTCGACCCAGCTTCCGCAGGCCGTGCCGTGGGCCGACTGGGGCCTGCACGTGCGCGAGCTGGTGCTGACGATGGGCAACCTGGAGCGCATCGCCGAGCTGCAGTCGGCGGCCTGGCTCGCCGACCACCCGAGCTGAATCGCGGCCTCACCCGGATCGCCACTTCGGTCTCGAGGGCGTTTTTCGGCGCCTAGACCGAACTCGCGGCGCGGCTCAGGCGGCACTGCTCGGGCCGCTAGCGGCGGTGCAGCACGACGCGCCCGCCGTGCCGCGGGGCGGTCGCCACACCGCGCCACTTCCAGCGCTCGTCGGGCGCCGTGGTCGGCTCGAGCGACACCCGCTGCAAGAGCGTCCGCAGGACCACGTCCATCTCCATGTGGGCGAACGTCGCGCCGATGCAGCGGCGCACGCCGCCGCCGAACGGCACCCACGCATAAGTGTCGGGCAGCTTGCCCACGAAGCGCTCGGGCCGGAACGCGTGCGGGTCCTCGAAGAGCCGCGGGTCGAAGTGCATCAGCGCCGCGGCCTGTGCGAGCAGCACGCCCCGCGGGATCCGGTAGCCGCCCAGTTCGTACGGCTGCATCGTCACGCGGCCGGCGAAGAAGATCACCGGTCGCACGCGCTGCACCTCGCGGATCGTCGCGTCGCGGTAGGCCTTGCCCTCGCCCGCGTCGATCTCGGCGACGAGCCGCTCGAGCTTGTCGGGGTTCCGCGTGAGCCGCTCGACGGCCCAGGAGAGCTGGTGCGCCGTCGTCTCATGGCCGGCAGCGAGCATCGTCACCAGCTGGTCGCGGATCTCCGCGTTGGTCATCGGCGTGCCGTCGGTGTGCGTTGCCTGCACGAGCGAGGCGAGGATGTCGGGGCGGTCCTCGAGCGCCGGGTCGGCCTTGGCCTTCGCGATCAGCCGGTCGAGGATCTCGTCGATCCGCGCTCGCAACCGCAAGAAGCGGCCCCACGGGCTGAGCGGCCCGAGGTCCTTGTGGAACTGCGGGAAGGACGCGAGGCGCGAGCCCTGCTCGGTCCACGGCGGCAGCAGCTGCTCGAGCTCGTCGAAGTCGCGGCCCGTGGCGCCGAAGACCGCACGCAGAATCGCCCGCAGCGTGATCGTCTGCATCGCATCGCTGATGGCGAACTCCCGGCCCTCAGGCAGCTGGTCGATCTGCTCGATCGCGATCGCTTCGATCGTCGACTCGTAGGCCTGCATCCGCTGGCCCTTGAACGGCGGCAGCAGCAGCTTGCGCTGCTCCAAGTGGCGGCCTTCGTCGATGCCCAGCAGCGAGTGGTCGCCGAGAATGCGGCGCAGCGGACTCTGATCACCGGCGTGGAGCACCGTCGGATCGGCCTTGAAGACCTGCTTGGCGAGGTCGGGGTTCGCGACGATCACCATCCGCCGGTAGCCGGCGATCTTGAGCGTGAACAGCTCGCCGTGCGTGGCTCGCTGGCGGGCCAAGTACTCGCGCTGGCGCAGGATGACCCCGGCCGTCTGCCAGGCCAGCGGCGAGATCGGACCCGGCGGGTAGCGGTACGGTTCGGCCGTCGCGGGCTCGGCGCTCGGCGCAACAGGCGGCGGCGCGACGGCGCTCACGACGCAGCCCCCGACGCGGTGGCCTGCGTCGCACCGCTACCGGCACCGGCGCTGACGTCGGCGTCCACGCCGCGACCCGCGTCGGCGGCTTCGGCGTGCGCCACGATCATCGCCGCGATCCGCGCGCGCACCGGCCGCGGGAAGTCGTGCCCCATGCCGGGGATCGACTCGAGCCGCGCACCGGGGATCGCGGCCGCCGTCGCCGCGCCGCCCGTCGCGTGGACCATGCGGTCGTCGTCGCCGTGGATCACAAGTGTCGGCGCCGTGATCTGCGCCACCTCGCGTGTTCGGTTGCCGGACTTCATGATTGCCGCGAGCTGGCGGCCGACGCCGTCGGGGTCGTGTGCGCGATCGAAGGCGCGCTCGCCGGCGAGGCGCGTCTCGGCCTCGTCGAACGGGTAGCCGCGCGACCCGATGTGGCGGAACATCGCCACGTGGCGCGCCGCAACGGCATCGCGGGCCGTTGCCGGCTTCTGCGCGAGCCGCAGCAGCGTGGAGCGGGCCGGCTGGCCGTGCTTGGCCGAGCCGGTCGTCGACATGATCGACGTGAGACTGCGGACCTTGTCTGAGTACCGCGCGGCGACGGTCTGGCCGATCATCCCGCCCATCGACACGCCGACGACATGGGCCGGTCCGACATCGAGGGCGTCGAGCAGGTTGGCGGTGTCGAGGGCCATGTCGCCGATGTCGTACTGGCGGGCGTCGAACCGGCGACGCACGAGCTGCACGGGGTTGGGCGCGGGCGCCGCAGCCCGCGATGAGAGGCCGATGTCGCGGTTGTCGAACCGGATCACGTGGAACTCCGCCAGCAGCGGCGCCACGAACTCCTCGGGCCAGGCGATGTGCTGCATCGCCAAGCCGTGGATCAGCAGGAGCGGAGGCGCGCTCGGGTCGCCCGCGGTCTGCACGCAGAGCTCGATGCCGCGGCCCACGTCGACCATGCGCTCGGTGGCCCGATTCGACGTCTGCGTGCTCATGGCTGTTCCTCGTCCCTTGCGCGAACTCGGCCGGTACATCGATGTACCGACCGTGCGGTACGACACTGTACCGCGTTGAGCGGACTCGTCAAGCCGGTCCTCGCAGCAGACGGCTCCGGGTTCACCGCCAACGCTTGACGGCAAACCCGGAGCCGTACCCAGCGCTCGCGCTACTCGTCGCGCGGTGCGACGATCTCCGCGAGCACGGCGCCCTCGCCGGTGAGCAGCTCGAGCAGGATCCGCTGGACAACCTCAAGCACGTCGGCCTCGGGCGCGACGCTCGCCGCAAAGCCCGAGAGGTAGAGCAGGTTCTTGAAGAAGAGGACGAGCTCCTTCGGCATCCGGAACCCGTTGTTGGCGAGCACGACGATCAAGCGGCCCAGCGTCATCCCGAGCTCGTCGAAGGTGACGGTGCCGCGCTCGCGAGCGTCGATGGCGTTCATCTCGCGCTGCAGGTCGTCGACCATCTTCGAGACCTCGGCCTCGGGGTCGATCGCGCCGAAGGTCTTCATCGCCTCGACCTGCGCCGCCGCGTCGCTGGCGGCAAACGCGGCGAGGAACTGCACGAGGCCGGCGCGCTGCGCCGCGTCGAGCCGCCCGGCGATCCCGAAGTCGACGAGCGAGAAGGCGTCGGCCTCGGTATCGATCAGCACGTTACCGGCGTGCAGGTCGCCGTGGAACATGCCGTAGAGCAGCGTCGCCTCGAGCACGCCCTTGATGCCGCGGTAGAAGAGGTCGTCGCCGTCGACGTCCGCGTCGGCCGGGATCTTGGCGTACGACACACCCGGCAGAAACTCCATGACGAGCACGCGCGAGGTGACCATGCCGGGGATCGGACGCGGCGCGAACATCGTGTCGGCCCCGAGATCTTCGAGCACCGCGGTCGACTCGACGAGGTTCGCGGCCTCCAGGCGGAAGTCGAGCTCCTGCAGCGCGAGCTGGGCGAAGAGCTCGACGAACCCGCGCACGTTGGCCGAGCGCGCCGCGGGGTGCAGCCGCTCCGCCGCGGCCGCAGCGATCGCGAGCGTCTCGATGTCGGCGCGGAACTTGCCGCGGAGCCGCGGCCGACGCACCTTGACGACGACCTCGGTGCCATCGTCGAGGCGTCCGCGGTGGACCTGTCCGATCGAACCGGCGGCGAGCGGCTCCTCGTCGATCCACACCAGCCGCTCACGCGCTTGCGCGCTCAGCTCGTGGTCGATCACCTTCTGCGCCACGCCGGGGCGCAGCGGCGGCGCCTCGTCGCGGCACCACGCGAACGCCTGGACCCACTCCTCGGGCAGCAGGCCGTGCGCGGTCGCGATGAACTGGCCGAGCTTGATGTAGGCCGGACCGCCCGCGCGGACCAGCTTCTCGACGCGGTCGAGCGTGTCCTTGGAGGCGGCGGGCGGCTCGATCCGCAGGCCGACCGCAGCCGCCGCGGCGGCGAGCAGCTGGAACGGCGCGTCGGGCGCGGCCGTCGAGAACATCCGCCAGCCGGTCGACGCCAGCGAGGCGACCGTGTCGTGCCAGATGCGCGGTGTTGCCAGGTCGCGGGCGTCGCGGGCGACGGTCCGGCGCTGGCCGACCGCGTCCTCGCTCCAGCGCAGCGCCTGCTCGGTCAGACCGGGGATCTCGGCCAGCCGCTGCGACTGCTTGATCAGCACGTCGGGGCGCGGCAGCGGCGGTGGAGTCTGGCCCTGGGAGCGGGGAGCAGCGTCAACCATTTGCGCAGAATGGCACACGTACCTACACAAGTGTAAGTACGTGCGTCACGGTACGGCTCGATACCTTCTGAGCCATGGACACGATCCCGATCCGCGGCGACATGATCCGCCTCGGCCAGCTGCTCAAGCTCGCCGGCATCGCCGAGGACGGCGCCCACGCCAAGGACATCCTCTACGAGGGCGTCGTGCGCGTGAACGGCGAGCGCGAGGACCGCCGCGGCCGCCAGATCCACCCCGGCGACGAGATCAACGTCGACGGGCAGAAGTTCACGGTCAGCGGCAGCTGACCGCGCGCTACATGCCGCAGAAGCGTGGCGCGCCCAGCGCGACGTAGCGCGGCGCGCGCTCGCGGTACGGATTCGGCGCACAGCTGCGCCACGTCAGCGACGTATCCGTCAGCGGATGACGCCGACCTGCTCGATGCCCTCGTTGCGAGGAACCCGACTAGGCAAAGCGCGGCAAAACTTATGCCGACGACGATCCGCGGACTGAATCCGAACTAGCTCGCGTGGCCGCCTGCCCGCATTTCGAGTGCCATATCTCCGAAATCGGCTGGCGGCTCCGAACGTTGAGGATGCGCGAAACGGGGCGAGGCGCCGCACGCATGCCCGGCGCCCGCAACCCGCCCGCCCGACTACTTGACGCTGATGAGGTCGACCACGAAGACGAGGGTCTCGTCGGGGCCGATGACGCCGCCGGCGCCGCGCTTGCCGTAGCCGAGCATCGGCGGAATGGTGATCTTGCGGCGCCCGCCGACCTTCATCCCGTCGACGCCCTGGTCCCAGCCCTGGATGACCTGGCCCTTGCCGAGGCCGAACTTGAAGGTCTGGCCGCGGCCCCACGAGGCGTCGAACTCCTTGCCGGTGCTCCACGACTTGCCGACGTAGTGGACCTCGACGGTGTGCCCCGGGATCGCCTCGTCGCCGTCGCCGACGACGAGGTCGTCGATCTCCAGCTGGTACGACGGGTCGCCCTCGGGGATCTCGAACTCGGGCTTCTCGCTGGTGCTCATGCGCCCGATCCTAGATGGGCCGCTGGCGAGCGGGGCGGTCAGCGCCGTTTCACCTCTCCGCCGATCGGCCCCGGCCGCACGACCATTCATGCGCGTTTCCGCTCAAGCCTGCTTTCCAAACACCGAACAAGTGGTCAGACCACACGGTGGTCCAAGAGGCTTGACGAATCCGCCGGGGGGCGGTGCCATCGGATGCCTTCCCGTCCCAAGGTCAAGGGACGCACGCGCAAGGGCGGCCCAACTCGGCCGCCCTTGGTCGTTCTGCCCCAAGCAGCCGAGGAAGAAATCCTGCTGCTGCTGCCCTCCGCTTGACTTGTGAATCTCGGTTCACGAGGATGTGAATCTCGGTTCGCGCGCGCGTCCTCCCCCGCCGCCACCTGCACGGCCGCCCTCTCACCTCAACCACCCTCACCCGCTCATCGCCGTGAACTCTCCGCTGACCTATTCGACCGATCCGCTCCAGGCGCTCCCGCGCACCGTCCACAACCAGGCGCCGTCGCTGCGGCCGGTCGACCTGTTTCAGACCGACCTGCCCTTGCGCGAGGCCCTCGCCCGTGAGGGCAGCAACTGGGGCACCGACCTCGTCGCCGCAACCGGCGCCGCCGCTGGCACCGAACTATGGTCAGAACACACGCGCCGCGCCGATCGCAACGAGCCGGTGCTGCGCCCCTACGACCGGTATGGCAACCGCGTCGACGAGGTCGAGCTCGACCCGTCGTGGTTCTGGCTCCTGCACGAGGGGATCCGCCGGGGTCTGCACTCGATGCCGTGGACCGAAGCCCGCCCAGGCGCGCACGCGGTCCGCGCCGCGAACTTCTTGATGTTCGGCGAGAACAACCTCGGCGTCTCCTGCCCGATCTCGATGACCTACGCGGTCGTGCCCGCCCTGCGCGACGGGTCCGCGGAGCTGGCAGCGGAGTGGGAGCCACGGCTCACGTCGACCGACCCCGCCACCGCAGCGATCGCCGGCATGGCGATGACCGAGCGCCAAGGCGGCTCCGACGTGCGCGCCAACCTCACGCGCGCGATCCCGGCCGGCGACGGTGAGTGGGAGCTTTGGGGCCACAAATGGTTTTGCTCTTACCCGCCATGCGACGTGTTCCTCGTGCTTGCGCAGACGACCGAGGAGGGCGGCGCGCCGTCGTGCTTCCTCGTCGAGCGCGGCCCCGGCATGGAGTTTCAGCGCCTCAAGGAGAAGCTCGGCACGCGTTCGCTGCCCTCGGCTGAGGTGGAGTTCCGCGGGATCCGCGCGCGGCTGGTGGGCGAGGAGGGCCGCGGGGTACCGGCGATCGTCCGCATGGTCAACCACACCCGCCTGGACTGCTTGATCGGCGGTGCCGGGTCGATGCGGCACGGCGTGCGCGAAGCCGTGCATCACGCCCGACACCGCACGGCGTTCGGTGCGCGGCTCGTCGACCAGCCGGCGATGGCGAACGTGCTTGCCGACCTCGCGCTCGAGTCCGAAGCCGCCACGGCGACCGCGCTGCGCGTCGCCCGCGCCTACGACGACGACACCCCCGACTTCCGCCGTCTCGCCACGGCCGTCGAGAAGTACTGGGTCTGCAAGCGCGCGGCGGCCCATGCCGCCGAGTCGCTGGAGTGCCTCGGCGGGAACGGCTACGTCGAGGAGTCCGGGCTGCCGCAGCTGTTCCGCGACGCACCGCTCTGCGGCATCTGGGAGGGCTCGGGCAATGTCGCCGCGCTCGACGTGCTGCGCGCGATCGAGAAGGAGCCCGGCACGCTCCCGGCGTTCCTGGCCGAGTGCCAGCTTGCGACCGGTGGCAACGCGGCGCTCGACGCACACCTGGCTGCGGTCGGCCAGCGCGTCGCAGCGCTGGCC